>NZ_JBVPQK010000023.1:0-18709 GCF_058197115.1 Bifidobacterium sp. POST2/T3 (B1) | reverse complement strand
TCCTTGTAGCCGACGATGGCCCCGATGCTTTCCACTGTGTCGTCGGTCTCCACCAGCAGCGACTTGGCCGCCTCCATGCGGAAGCGTTCGATCTCCTGTGAAATGGTGATGCCGAACTTCTGCCTGTATTTGCGAGACAGGTAACTCTTGTTGTAGTTGAAGTAGTTGGCGATCTGCCCCAGGCTGATGGGTCCCAGAGCGTGAATGCGGATCCAGTCGCGTACCGGCTGCAGCTCGTGCAGATTCATGGATTGGGTGTGCAGCAACTGCCTGGTCTGCATAGTCACCTCATAGAGCACGCAGGCCAGGATGGCGTTCAGATAGCGTTGGTCGCCGTGCATCTGGCAGACGTCCAGCAGTTGGTTGGTGATGACGGTGATTCGATCCATGAGCAGATTCTCACTGTAGGCGGGCAGGAGGATGCTCGAAGTCGCATCTACACCGGGGTCATCGCCAGTGCCCTCGACTGGGGTCAGGCCGGGTAGACTGAAATGCATCCAATCAAACTTCAGGCTCTCAGTGATTGTCCGGAACCCCTGATGCTCCAGGTTGGGCGGGACGATCAGGAAGGTGCCGGGCCCGACCATGTAGCGCGTATCGCCAATCTGCAGCGGCAGCATGCCTTGGATGTTGCAGATGATTTCGAAGGTGCTGATGATGCGTCTGCTGTGTTGCCAGCCCGGGTCGCCGATGAAGGTGCCGGCAGAGACCAGCTCGGGCTGGGGCCGGCTTTCCTGGTCATAGAACAAAGTCATTAAAGTCGACCTCTCATCGGGACGAATCGGTAAAAATGCTCCACGTATTGTGAATTCTAAGCCACCAGACATGAAATGCACCGTCGTTACCATTGAAGTCAGCGTAGGCAGTGGGGCCTAAGCACGTCAGAAGGAGACGGAACGACTGTGGCAGATTGGACCATACCAGCGCAGGGGTTGGTGACCCAGGTGGCTGTAAAGAATCTATACCTCAAAATCATCCACCTTTTCTATAAATTCACCACCATTCCGGGAGCGATGCAATCATGAAACACACGGAGAGCACCTTGGAAGAGGTCAGGGACGACAAGGGCTTCTTCGGACATCCTCGCGCCATCGGAACCCTGGCTCTGGGCAATTTCTGCAACTCGGCCGCCTGGGGCGCCTTCTACGCGCTGATGATCTACTACCTCTACACCCCCTTCTCAAAAGGGCTGGGGTTCTCGCAGGGGGATGCGGCTCTGATGATCGCGGCCATGGGGGCGGCCAACGGATTGCTCAATATCGTGGGCAGCTGGCTGTCTGACAGGGTCCTGGGAATGCGTAAGGCACTGATACTAGGCAACCTACTCAAGGCCATAGCCTTCTTCATCCTGGCTATACCGCCGACCAGTCAGGTCTTCGGGCAGACCATGGCCTACATCGCCCTGGTCTTGCTGTCCATGCCCATCATGGGAATGTCCAACGCCTCCCTGACCGGGCAGCTCTACCGCAAGGAGGACGCCCGCAGGCGCGACGCGGCCTTCACCATCCACCAGTTCGCCAACACGGTGGCCGGGATCATCACCCCGGTCGTGGTAGGCCAGATCGGTCTGAGCAACTACCATATCGGCTTTGCGGTGGCCGGGGTCTTCGCCCTGCTCTACGGCGCAGCTATCTTCTTCACCCAGTACCGGTTCTTCGGACCCCTGGGCGAGGCTCCCATCAAGCCCCTGTCGGCCCGGGAGCGCCAGCGGATACTCAAGGGTCTGGTCATCGGGTTGGTTGTGCTGGCACTGGTCATCGCCGCCCTGGTGATGACCAAGCATTTCAACCTGAATGCCATCATCAATGCTGTCACAACCTTCGCCTTCGTGGTGCCCATCTGCTTCCTGGTCAACCTGTTCGCCAAAAAGGACCTGACTGTCCGTGACCACACCCATCTTCGGGCCTTTCTCTGGTTCTTCTTCGCTCAGATTGTCATGGCCCTGGGCGCCACCCTGCTTACCAGCGCCATCGCCATTTTCCTGGACAAGAAGGTCAACCGGGTGATCTTCGGCATCACCATCGCTCCGGGCTCGCTCCAGGTCATCTACATGATCATGGATCTGATAGCCGGTCCCGTCTTCATCTTCCTGTGGACCAAGACTCGTGCCGGAGCAATCCGGACCACCTATAAGTACGGTATGGGGCTGCTGGTCACGGGTCTGGCCTTCTTCACGCTGACCATACCCTCCCTGATTCTGGGCGGAAGTGGATCCTCCGGCTACTCCCTCTGGTGGGTGCTGATCTACTACGCTTTCATGGCCCTGTCTGACCAGCTCGTTGGTCCGATCGGCAGCTCTCTGGTCTCGGGACTTTCTCCTGAGTCCTACGAGACCCAGCTGCAGACCGCATGGAACCAGACCGCAGCCATCGGCAATGCCATTGCCATCATCTTCTTCAAATTCTTCCAGACGGCCGACCAGCAGGTCTATCTCTTCCCCATCGTGGCTGTGGCCTTGGTGACTGTTGCGCTGGTGCTGGCCGTTTTCAGCCGTCGCATAGAAAGGCAGATGGCGGCATGAGCCAGCAATTCAATATGAGCGGGCCTATTGACATCAACCAGGCCAGCGTTGACGACCCTTTCTGGTCAGCCGAGCAGGAGCTGGTCAGAACAGCGGTCCTGCCCTACCAATGGAGGGCCCTCAACGACCGGGTGCCTGGCGCTTCGCCCAGCTACTGCATGCACAACTTCCGCGCCGCAGCCGCGCTCAACAAGGGGCTGAATGGGCAGGAGGGGAGCGGAGATTTCCAGCCGCCGACTTACACCAATCAGGGATTCCACTGCCTGCCGGAGGATCCGGATCATCCCGATCCGAACAAGTTCTATGGTTACGTTTTCCAGGACACCGACTTCTCCAAATGGGTGGAGGCCGTGGGGTACTCGCTGGCGCATCATCCGGATGCCGAGCTGGAGCGGCTGGCCGACGGGGCTATCGACATCGTCTGTGAGGCACAGCTCAACAGCGGATACCTGGACAGCTACTACATCCTCAACGGGATGAATCGACACTTCACCAATCTCAAGGACCACCATGAGCTCTACTGCCTAGGCCATTTGATAGAGGGTGCCATTGCCTATTACCAGGGCACGGGCAAGACCAAGCTTTTGCATGCGGCCGAGCGGTTCGCCGACTATGTGGCCGCGACCTTCGGACCGGCCGACGATCAGCTGCACGGCTATCCGGGCCATGAGATCGCCGAGATGGCTCTGATCCGCCTGTATGAGACCACTGGCATCAAGCGGTATCTGGACCTGGCGGCCTACTTTGTCAATCAGCGGGGAACAAGTCCCCTCTATTTCGAGCAGGAGGATCGGCAAAGGGCGGCCTATGAGCATGCCGACTTCACTGTCGATGACAGCAGGCCAGCCCCCTACGCCTACTACCAGGCCCATGAGCCGGTGGCCCAGCAACGTCGGGCCGTGGGTCATGCGGTCAGAGCCGGGTATCTGTACGCCGGAGCTGCCGATGTGGCCCGGTTGACCGAGGACCCTGCACTGAATGAGGCGGTGCATGCCCTCTGGCGTGACATCGTTGACAAGAAACTCTACGTCACGGGAGGGGTGGGCGCCGATGCTGATGCCGAATCGCACTCCTACGCCTATGACCTGCCCAACGACACCGGATATTGCGAGACCTGCGCCTCTGTGGCCATGGTCTTCTTTGCGCGGAGAATGCTGCAGCTGGAGCCCAGGTCCGAATATGCCGACGTGATGGAGCTGGCCCTCTATAACACAGTGCTTGACGGCATGGCCATGGATGGCAAGAGTTTCTTCTATGGCAATCCCCTCGAGGTCAGGCCACAGACCAAGCGGAACAAGGATCCCCGCTACAGTTACGTGCCCATCGTGCGCAAACGGTGGTTCGGTTGCGCATGCTGCCCGCCCAACCTGGCCCGGCTGGTCGAATCGGTGCAGGATTACGCTTACACCTTGGCCGAGGATGGGTCCACGCTCTTTGTACATCTCTACATCGGCGGAAGGATCCAGACGGACCTGGGGGAGGGGTCGATTGCACTGCGGGTGCATTCGGAACTGCCTTGGAAGGGTCGAATCAGCCTGGATGTGGAGGAGGCTTCTGGCCACGGCCAGACCACTCTGGCCCTCCGTCTGCCTTCCTGGGCTGGCGGCGATGCAGCTGCCGATGCGGTGACAGTCCATACAGGCCAAGGTTCCTCGGCTGTCATAAGCCGACGTGTGGAACAGGGGTATCTCTACCTTTCCGGTCCTTGGAAGCAGGGCGATCGGATCGACATCGAATTCGACATGCCAGTGCGTGTCGTTGCCGCCAACCCTCTGGTCCGCCAGGATGCAGGTAAGGTGGCGGTGACTAGGGGGCCTATTGTCTACTGCGTTGAGGAAAGGGATAACGGGGCCAACCTGCACCTGCTGCATCTGGACGGCAGCGCCTTGTTGGATGATGCAAGCCGTGTGAAAGTCGAGCCCTTCACCTTCCAGGCAGGAGCGTACCTCGACGATACTCAGGCCGAAGGCCATGTCGACAAGATCAGCCGCAGCATGGTCAGACTGCAGATACCCGCCTGGCGGGAGTCAGCAGAGGGAGCTGATACTGCTCCGCTTTACCGTCAATGGCAACCGGTCCGTCGCATGCCGATCACTGCCACCCTGATTCCCTATTTCGCCTGGTCCAACCGTGGCGAAAACGAGATGAGGGTTTTCCTGGACGTGGATTGAAGGCCATTCGGGACCTTTGCAGATCATGCCTGCATAATGACAGGTTATGTCTAGGCGTTGATGGAGGCACCCGCTTCCGGATACTGTTGACTCATAGAGACATAACGTATCTGAGTGCCTTGGCCATCTGTGTCGATGGCTTCGGGGCCGTGACATTGCCTTGGTCCGCCCGCAGGGAGCTTCGTTTCGACGAGGAGGTTACAGCATGCTTCAGATTGCATGGTCGGACGTGGTGGGGGTCATGGATGCCATCAAATGGTATCTGGTGGTCTTCGCGCTCATCGTCCTTGCTGCCATTATTGTTGCGGCGGTTGCCCGCATCTGGTCTGCTCCAGTTCGCAAACTGGTTCGGTCCAATGCCATAGCCGTGCCCTTGGTGGCTCTGGTTGCCGTGGTCAGCATGATACTGACAGGGCCCATGTCCACACTGTTGAATCTGTCCATGAATTCGGATGCTGCAGGGAAGGCGACGATTTCGGATGCCACTACCGCCAAGGCCGGCAAGGTGGCCAGATCAATCGCTGGAGAAGGATTCGTGCTGTTGAAGAACGATGATGGCCTTCTGCCGCTCACTAAAACCAGGAAGCTCAACCTCTTCGGCTGGGCCTCTGAGAATCCAGTTTACGGAGGGACGGGGTCGGGCGCCATCAACGCCAGCTATGATATTCAATCCCTCAAGGATGGTCTGCATAAGGCCGGTTTCCAGACCAACGATGAGTTGAGCTCGCTCTATTCCAAGCTGGGCAAGCGGGATTCATCCAACAGCACCTTCAACAAAGGCTGGTCCCTGCCAGAGGTCACTGCCGACCGCTACACCGATGATGTCATGGCCAAGGCCAAGGCCTTCTCGGATACGGCGGTGATCACGCTGGCCAGGGTCGGCGGTGAGGGCTACAACGACATGCCTCAGGACATGAGCCAGTTGCCTGCCGACAAGTACCGCAACAATTCCGACAAATATGCAGACTTTCAATCAGGGGAATCGTATCTGGAGGCCTCGCGCACAGAGCGGGACATGATCGACCTGGTCTGCAAAAACTTCGACAAGGTCATTTTCCTCTACAACGGATCAAACCCCATGCAGTTGGGATTCCTCAGAGATCATCCTCAGATTCGTGCCGCCCTCTGGGTTCCTGCGCCCGGCAATGTCGGATTCGATTCCCTGGGGGAAATTCTCTCCGGCCGCATCAATCCGTCTGGACGCACTACCGACACCTTCCTCTATGACATGCGCAAGGCGCCATGGTGGAACAATGCCGCAGCCACGGACTATGAGAATCTGAAAAGCAAGGCCGTCAGCCTACCGGTGGCCAAGGGCGTCACCTTCAAGCTCAAGCCGTCATACATCAACTACGTGGAGGGTATCTACGTCGGGTACAAGTATTACGAGACGGCCGCCTCCGAAGGTGCCATCGACTACGACTCCACGGTTCAGTTCCCATTCGGCTACGGTTTGAGCTACACCAGTTTCAGCCAGCAAATGTCCGACATCAAAGACGAGGGCGATTCGCTCGGGTTCACCGTCACTGTCACCAATACCGGATCCGCTTCAGGCAAGGATACGGTCGAGGTGTACTCCAATCCGCCCTACACCAACGGCGGCCTGGAGAAAGCCACAGCCAACCTGATCGCTTTGAAAAAGACCCGTCTGCTGGATCCCAAGCAATCACAGACCGTCAAGGTGTCCATTCCCAAGGAACAGCTGGCATCCTATGACTATCTGGGCCACAAGGCTTATGTGCTTGAACGCGGTGCTTACGAAATCTCCATCAAGTCCGACTCACATCACGCGATCGATCATAAGGAATATACGGTCGACAAGGACGTGGTCTATGGAAAAGGCAATCCCAGGCCCAGCGACAAGACGGTGGCGACCAATCATATCGACGAAGTCGCCGGCGACGTCCACTACCTGTCCCGCAAGGATCATTTCGCTAACTATGAGCAGGCGACTGCTGCCCCTGCGCTGAAGGAGCTTCCTAAGAAGTATGTCGACCAGTACCATACGAACGCTGATTTCGACAGGGCTACATACAGCCGCAAGCAGGATGCCATGCCCACCACGGGTGCCAAGAACCATTTGAAGCTGGCTCAGCTGCGCGGCGCATCGGCTGATGACCCTCGCTGGGACAAGCTGCTTGATCAGATGTCAGTCAAGGATATGTCCGAGCTCACCTCGATGGCCGGCTTCCAGACGGCTGCTGTTGATTCCATTGGCAAGGTGGCGACAACGGATGCGGATGGTCCTGCGGCCATCAACAACAACTTCACCAAGAAGGGTTCGCTTGGATTCCCGGTAGCCGTGGTTCTGGCCAACACCTGGAGTGCAGACCTGGCACGGCAGTACGGTGAAATCATGGGGAAGATGGCACGTGAGATGGGTATCGTCGGCTGGTATGCTCCGGCAATGAACACTCATCGGACCACCATTGGCGGCCGCAACTTCGAGTACTTCTCGGAGGATGGCGAACTTGCCGGCGTCATTGGCGCCAATGCAGTGGCAGGAGCCAAATCCAAGGGGGTATACGCCTACATCAAGCATTTCGCCCTCTACGATTCGAATGCAATGATGGTCAGCATCTGGTCCAATGAGCAGGCGGCCAGGGAGGTCTATCTACGGCCCTTCGAGATGTCCGTCAAACAGGGCAAGGCCGACGCCACCATGGTCGGCTGGGACTACGTGGGCACCAAGTGGTCCGGAGAACAGGGATGGATCAACACGATTATGCGCAACGAATGGGGCTTCAAGGGCATGGCTCTTACGGACTCTTTCGGTGCTGACGGTCGTGGCTTCATGAATGCAGACAACGCTCTGCCCAATGGAGTGGATGCCATGCTCTCAACCTATGGGAACGGCCCCAACGTGGTCGACGATCCCAAGTCTCCGTCATCGGTGAAGTACCTGCGCCGTGCCAGCAAGCACATCCTCTATACGGTGGTGAATAGTGGCGCTTACGACGACGGTGGAGCGAAGGCGAACGCCATGCCGGCCTGGAAGAAGATAGTGATCGGCGTGGATGTCCTTACGGCCATACTCGCGATTGCCGCCGAGGTTCTATTCATTAGACGCTATCTGCGTCGGCGCTCGCAGGCTGACGCGGTCGTCTCTGGTCGTGGTGACCTGACGGGCCAGAATGGACAGCAGGAATCCTAACGATTCGGGTCTCCAAGGCGGGGCAGGGGCATGATGGCTCCTGCCCCGCCTTGGTATTGATCTCAGAAGCGGAGGCGCAACCTTGCCTGGCCTGCTGTTTTGGTCAGTGCCCAAGGAGCTTGGTCTTTCCCTGATGGCCACGAAATGATTCAGGTAGTGGGTATTAATTTCGCTGCGGTTTTCGAGAGCGACGCAGGGCGGCTAGGATTAGCAGAACCTCCAGAGAGCCGACGATCAATAACAGGATCAGGGCATGCTGGGAGCCATTGATGGTGCCTAGACGACGGTCTGTGACTGCAGCCTGGCCTGCCGCGACGATGGTGGCTGCCAGGCTGCTGCCGATAGCTGCGGCGAACTGCTGGACGGTGTTGAAGATGGCGTTGCCGTCGGCCTGTTGCTTCTGGCTCAGCCGGTGTAGGCCGTTGGTCATGATGTTCCCAAAGCTCAGCCCGATACCCAGCATGAAGAAAATATAGAGTATCAGGATGGCCAGGGTTGTCAGATGGCGGGCCGTCAGGGCAAATCCCAGCAGGCCGATCAAGGCGACACAGCTCCCGCTGATGATGGGTATGCGCGGACCCAGCTGATCATAGAGCCTGCCGGAGAGCGGGGCCAGAATGGCTCCGATCGCCGCGCCCGGCAGCACTACCAATCCGGCCTGCAGCGAGGTGCAGCCATTAACCAACTGCAGGTGGTTGGGCAGGATGAATGAGAGGGCCAGGGCGCTGATCTCAAAGAGGATGTAGGCGCCGACATGCAGGGAGAAGCGGCTGTCCGTGAACAGACGCACGTCGATGATCGGTTGGGCCTGATGCCGGGCTCGGAGGGTGAACACTGCCAGGGCGATAAGCCCCAGGACCAGCGCTCCGCTGAATCTCCAGGAGAGCAATCCTGCCGAGGCGTTGCTAATGCCGAAGATCAAGCCTGCGAAGCCCAGGACCATCAGGAACACGTCAAGCGGATCCAGTCCGGCTGTTTCCCCGTCTGCTGCCACCGGAACCGAAGGTATGCAGGCCAGGCCGGTAGCCAGCGAGATGATCAGTACGGGGATCAGGATGATGAAGACGAAACGCCATCCGATGGTGGTCGCTACCAACCCGCCAAAGGTGGGGCCGACGGCTGGTCCAATAGCTGTGATCAGAGTACCCACGCCCATCATGGTGCCGATACGCTTTGTTGGAACCTCCTGGAGGATGATGTTGAACATCAGAGGCAGGGCGATGCTGGTGCCCAGCCCTTGTATTGCTCTTCCCAGCAATAGGATGGGGAAGACCGGAGCCAGCGCGTCGATGATCAGTCCGATCAGGAAGAGCAGGTTGGCGCACAGAAAGAGGGTACGGCTGCGGAATCGGCGCTTAAGGGCCGCCGAGAGCGGGGTGACGGAGGCGACAACCAGCAGGTAGAGGGTGGTCATCCATTGGACACTGGAGGTCCCGATGCCAAAATGGCTCATGAGGGCAGGGAAAGTGATGTTCATGGCCGTTTCCACGATCACGCCGCAGAAGGACATGATGCCGGTGGCTACTACCGCGCCTATTACCCTGCGGGGGATTGCAGTGCTTTGCGCTGGAGTTCTACTCATGAGCGAGACTCCTTTCCGGCCTGGGACGGATCATCGGAATTCAAGGCGATGAAATAGGCCAGCACGCGGTCGAAAGCATCTAAATCACGCTGGTTGAACCGGCGCTCCATGGCATTCTGCTGACTTTCTATATAGCTCCGCACCGCTTTCTGCAGGCCCCGAGCTTTGGTGGTGAGAGCAATGATGCGTTGGCGGCCGTCCCTGGGGTCGCGTTTGGCGGCGACCAGTCCGCTAGCCTCCATTCGCTGTAGGATTTTTGTTGTTGTGGACGGACGGATGTCGAATTCCATCTCGATGTCCCGCTGGGTGTGGTCCTCGGACTCGCCCAGAAAGTCGATGATGGACATTTGAGTGCCGGTCAGTCCGTACTGGCTCGCGTAGGCATCCATGGATCGTGACATGAGGTTGGCTGCCCGTTTGATTCGTTTGCCGTAGTCTTCGCTCAAAGGCTCTCCTCAGTTAGATTGTTAGCTAACTAATGAATAGTCTCCCGGGTATGGACAAGCTGTTTAGACTCAGATAATTGGTGGCTTTACTGGATCCCCCGCGCAAAACCATGTACGGAGTCGATTCAAGGTTCAACTGGCCCAATGTTGCGGCCGGCTCGCATTGTCGGAATTCGGCAACCTATATCATCTTCTTGCTATGCAAGGAGGATGCCCGATTTCTAGTCTTACCGTACAGGCAAACGGAAGTCTTCTCGTCTGGCTCATATGTAGTTGGTTGGAAGCTAGCTGCGCCTGCATGACATGGTCTATGACAGAGCAGTGCCCGCGATCATGCAAGCGGACAGGGTCCTTATCCGTAGCAATGGCGCTTTAATGCCAGGACCCTGGGATGGGCCGATAGGCGGATAGTCTGACTATTCAGAGAAGAATGAAGGTACAGGACATGAGCATATCCCACAAAATCCTTGCAGGATTGATGGTTGGGGCTGTTCTTCTGACTGGTGCATTGATGGCGACTCCAGCCGTGGCATCGGAAGATGAGCAAACGGTCAAGGGTGAGGCCAAATTTCTGGTATACCGATGGTCCTTCCAAGGATAGGGGGACCTCTTTAGCTTGGTTTGCCAACGCCACAAGCAACTACGGAGAAGAGGGTTCGATCAGTCAATCCAGCGGTAACTCGGCATCTGTCGCAGCTTCAGGCCAACAAGGCGCTGGGGACGTGACTGGCCAGCGAACCGATGCGGATGCGGCGATCTCTGTGGCAGAACCGACCGGTGCTGACAACCAAGGTTGGTACTTCCGATCTACGGCCCATGTGCCACTTGGCGGATCCGCGGCCATGCCTCAAACAGTGACTCCCTATTACCCTGGGGTCAGGGGGGAGCCGGTACCTTTGATTTGGAAAACTGAGGCCGTTGATGTGGGCAGAGAGGGAACCTATCAGGTTCAAGGCGTTGCCACTGTTTTTCTTCGGCAACACAATCCCTTGTCAGGCATCAAGGTTGACCCTCATACTGTCAGCTGGGATTGGACTGATCCTCAAGGAAAGGTGGACCGAGCGCATGAGGGGGCTGTGGTGCCTGTGAAGGGTACTCTGCTCATAAATAAGTTGAGAGCGTTCCCTGCCCTGTCTTTCAGCCTTTACCTGGTTGCATCCAAACCATAGAACGTGGCTGACCAAGGTTGAATACGCGGACGATGGGGCGAGCTGGAAGCCGCTGCGGAAGGTCGTCAACAACCCGCAGCCTGGTCAGAAATCTGGCTTGTTGTGTTGGCAACCACTGCTCAGTCAACGTCCAAGATGGTGATACGGCTAGGAAAGCCATTGATGGACACCTTGCCTCGGGCAGGTCCACCAAGCGGCATCTTCGAATGTCAATCCGACAGTTACCTTCACCTTCGACAAAATCCGGACTATCAGCCTAGTCAAAACCGTCTTCCACTGGGATGGGCGAGTATTCTGGCCGAAGGCGCAGACCATGGAATATTGCGATCGATCCGGCAACTGGCACCGACTAGCAAACAAGACGAGATGGTATCTTCCTCAGGCCAGTGGTGCTGATGCCTCTACTAAAGCCGATGCGCCGACGGCGGCTTTCGCCTTGTCCGGCTCTGTCGAGGCAAAGGCAGTGCGGCTTGTCAACAATCTTCAGGATGCCAAAACGTATATCAACGTGGCCGGGATTAAGGTAAACGGTACGGGGAGTCTCTCAGACTTCGAGCCTTAACTGGGCAATGATGCCGACCTGGCTGATTTGCGCTTGGATGGACAGACTATTCAAGATTTCTCAGCTGAGCGCAATGATTATGTAGTCGATTTGCCGGCGGGTTCCCAAAGCAACCCCGTTTTGCAGGCCTTCAGCTGGGACAATGCAGCTAAGGTGGTTCAGACTGATGAAAGAACGAATATTGGTGGTAAGAGCTTCATTACCGTCACATCTGCTGACGGGCTTCGACTCTACTGTGGCGGGCAAAAAGACCATCATCGTTGCTTACTGCGGAGCGAACGCCAGCTTCAGTATTTGGGCCAAGGCCCGCGGGCAGAACGCGTCTGGTACAGAAACTGAAGGTTTGCACGGGAAGCATTCTTCGCTTGGTGGACCTTCACATACGGTCATGACACATTTAGGAACTTCAATAATCTCGGTAGCCTCACTGGTCGGGACTCTTGTACTGACGTCATTCGGAGCATTGTTTGGCAGACGATATCAGTCAAGCAAGCGATAAGGGCAGTCCTGGTGTCTCAGCTTCTCACACTATGGGAGGTTCTGGTTCACTAATGTTGTCATTGGTGAACCAGTCTCGTCCTCGGCGGTCAGAAAGCAGACGCAATACAGCGAAAGCAATATTTCGATATTAGATAGCAGTTTTCATGTACGGAGCCTTGTATTTGTTTATAGACTGAAAGTACGTTAATGATTGTACTATCAACGTAATGAAAAGAGGCACAAGGATGTGTGCATGTGGAAAACAGTCGTGACCGTTTACAGCAAAACATCTACATTCAACAGAGTTGTCTGAATGGTTGACAGTTTCTGACATCTAGATGCTCAACGGCCAATTGGTGGGGCGTCCGTCCCTCAATTCTGGTTTGTTGACCCAGTTCTTCTTCGTCGTTGTTGACGGTGGAAGTTGGGTTCACGCATCAGACATCTCAAAGGAGAATAATGACATTTCCCAAATCGGCGGCAGGGCCAGCTGATGTTGTGAACAATCAGCAACCGAGCACCGTCAACAAGCACAGGCGTGATTGGCGCGGTTGGAAGTTCATGGGGCCTTTCGCTGTGGCTTTCCTGTTGGTGTTCATAATCCCGATCATCTACGCAGTTTATATTTCTTTCTTTGAAAAACGAATGGTCGGCGGTACGGTTTTCGCCGGGCTCAGCAATTACAAACGTTTGTTCGCAGACGGTCATTTCTGGAGTTCGGTCGGCCGTGTCAGTGCTTTTACGCTGATCCAGGCGCCGCTCTGCCTCTTTCTGGCAGCCTTGCTGGCTCTGGCGATTGACTCCATGAGATTGCATGGAACCAAATTCTTCCGGATTTCTACCTTCCTGCCTTATGCCGTTCCTGCCGTCGTGTCCACGCTGATCTGGGGATTCATGTACGGAGCCAAGTATGGACTGGTCGGTTCTTTCAATTCATGGACTGGCTTGCACCTGGACCTGCTGGCTTCCAATATTCTTCTGGTGTCTATCGGTAACATCGTGACCTGGGAATACACCGGCTATAACATGCTGATCTTCTATTCCTCCCTGTCTACGATTCCACATTCACTCTATGAGGCGGCGGCAATCGACGGGGCCAGCGAATGGCAGATCGTCAGACGGATTAAGATGCCGGAGTTGCGTGGAAGTCTGGCAATCACCGTGATTTTCAGCATCATCGGCTCCTTCCAGCTCTTCAATGAACCCTCGATCATGCAGAACATGGTGCCTGGGAACACCATCACTAGCTACTACACGCCGAATATGTACGCCTACAGTCTGAGCTTCGCGGGCAACCAGTCGAATTATGCTGCGGCCCTGGCCATTGTCATGGCGGTGATCACCATGGCGATCGCTTATGCGGTCCAGTTGAACAGTCTGAAGGAGCAGATGAAATGACCTCTGACATTTTGGATGAGACGCCTTCAGCGATTCGGGCGCGTGAACGCAGACGTGCCAAGCGAGTGGCCAGGGATGAAAGGGCGGAACGCAAACGCGCCGCAAAAAACGGATTCTCCAATCCCGCGAACCCCCGTCGCTCGATGACACTGACGCTGGTTACCGGCATCTTCGCTCTGTACTGCCTGTTTCCATTCGCCTATCTGATCATCAACGCCACTAAGACGCAGTCTGACTTCACCTCGACCTTCGGCCTCTGGTTTGGTCACACCTTCGCGCTTTGGGACAACATAACCACAGTCTTCACCTATGAGGACGGCATCTTCGGACGTTGGCTTTTGAACACGCTGCTCTACGTGGTAGTGGGAGCGGGTGGCGCAACCGTACTGGCCATCATGGGCGGGTACGCTTTGGCCAAGTTCACGTTCCCTGGCCGCAAGGCAGTCTTCGCTGTTGTGCTGGGTTCCATCAGTGTGCCTGGCATTGCCCTTGCTGTTCCTCAGTTTCTTCTGTTCGCCAAGATGGGTTTGACCAATACGCCCTGGGCCATGATTCTGCCTAGCCTTATCAGTCCCTTCGGCTTGTACCTCATGTGGATATTCTCCGAGCAGGCTGTTCCTACAGAGCTCCTGGAGGCGGCCAGGGTTGACGGTGCGGGGGAGTTCAGAACCTTCCTGACCATCAGTCTGCCCCTGCTGGCTCCTGGAATCGTCACCACGGCCTTGTTTGCCATAGTGGCCACCTGGAATAACTACTTCCTGCCCCTGATCATGTTGAAGGATGCCAATTGGTACCCCCTGACCATCGGACTGAACCAATGGAAGAACCAGGCCAACACTGCCGGCGGTCACGCCATACAGAATCTCGTCATCACCGGATCGCTGATCACTGTCATTCCTCTGATGATCGCTTTTCTGATTCTCCAGCGGTACTGGCAGTCCGGATTGGCTGCAGGTGCGGTCAAGGAATGAGTGAATTTTTGCGATTGCGGCCACTTAAACCAATCGCAGGGTGAGTGGCCGGGAAGGGAGTCTTTCGTCGTCATGCGGCAAGGATTCATGCCAATAAAAGCTGATGAAAAGCACTAAGAGAAAAGAGTGATGTAATGAAACATGCAAAAGGGCTGAAGCGTCTAGTGGCTTGTGCCGGCGTGCTGGCCATGTTTCTCGGTGTCACCGCCTGCGGCGGTAGCAAGCAGAGCAGTGGCGACGAGAATGTGGAGCTGAACGTCTGGGCATGGGAGCCCACCTTGAAGGCCGCAACCAAGGAGTTCGAGAAGAAGTACCCGAACATCAAGATCAAGCTGCAGAACGCCGGGACAGCCAAGGAGCAGTACACGGCGCTTGACAACGCCTTCCAGGCAGGCAAGGGGGCACCCGATGTGGCGCAAATCGAACTTTATGCCCTCAGCCAGTATGCCATCAATGATCGGCTGACTGATCTGAGTGACAGGACCAAGGGCTACTCGAAGTTCTACAATCCCGGCACTTGGAATTCGGTTCTGGTCAACAAAAAGCCCTACGGACTGCCCTTTGGTTCTGGAGCCATGGCCTTCTTCTACAACAAGGATGTGTTTGACAAGGCTGGCGTTGATGCGACCCAGATCAAGACCTGGGATCAGTATTACGAGGCTGCTAAGAAGATTCGGGCGGTGGGTTCCTACATCGCTGCCGATTCCGGTGACGCGGGCTTCTTCGACGCCATGATATGGCAGGCCAACGGGCATCCTTACAAGCTGTCCGCAGATGGCAAGGATCTGTCCATCAACCTCGATACCGACAAGGGGACTCAGAGTTTCATCAAGTGGTGGCAGAAGATGATTGACGAGGATTTGGTCGACACCAAGACCGTCATCTGGACCGAGGACTGGAACAAGAGCCTGAACAATGGCAAGCTCGCCTCTGCACTGATCGGCTGCTGGATCCCAACTACGCTGGTCAACGTGGCACCTGACCAAGCTGGCAAGTGGAGGGTCACTACCATGCCCACCCAGGATGGATCCGCGGTCAACTCCAACCATGGCGGTTCGTCGCTGGCGATTATGGCTTCAAGCAAGAAGACCGATGCAGCCTATAAGTACATTGATTTCATCTCGCGGAACCAGGCCAGCATTGACGCTCGCGTGGCAGGCGGTTCATTCCCCGACGATGTGAAGACCACCGAATCGAAGAAGTTCAAGGAGGCCACCACCGTCAAGAACACCAAGGGCGATGACATCGAATACTTCGGCGGTCAGAAGTATAACGAGGTTCTGGCCAAGGCGGCAAGCGATGTGATCCCTGGCCACGCCACGCTGCCCTTCGAGGTCTATGCGCGGACCGTATTCGCTGACGACGTCGGTTCCGCCTACACCGACAAGAAGATCACTCTGAAGCAGGGTGTGGATGCATGGCAGAAGCACCTGAAGGAATACGGTAAGCAGCAGGGCTTCAACGTGCACTGATCTTCATAAAGTAATGGGAATTCTGCCGTTGCCTTGTATTGTTTGAGTATGAGGTAACGGCGTTGCCGTATTGGCAAGGACGAAGCTGCCGGTTGCTTGAGTATTCCTGGCTTCATTTAAAGGTCGTCAGGCGTGGCTGTCGTGATTCGTGGGGAAATTGGTTTGTGCGGAAAGGAGGGTACGTCATGGCGAAGCCTGCTGAACACGGCATCGATGTCAATGCCTCTGACTTTTTGATTCACACTCCTTCGGCTATTGCGCGAACAACTTTCTTCTATCCGTTGAGGGTGGGCAAATTCTCCTATGAACCCGGCTACAGGCTGGAGCGACGATCCTTTGACAGCTATCTGATCATTCATATCGATAGCGGCAGGCTGAAGCTGGATCTGCCCGAAGGTTCGTTCGTAGCTGAGGAGGGCCGGTTTGCGCTGGTCAACTGCTATGCACACCATGCCTACGGCACCGATGTTCCAACGACAGCCCAGTGGCTCCACTTCGACGGCATCATGGCTCGGCCATACTACGACTACATCATCAGGAAGCTGAGCAATGTCTTCATGCTTTCCTCCGAGACCTATGCCTTGGAGCGGATGCGGACCATTACCTCCTTGATGACGGCGGAAAACGGCTATTCGGAAGCGAGGATGTCCAAATACATCACTGACCTGCTCACCGAGTTTGCCGATGAGCAGCCGCGATCCTTCAAACGGAAGCAGGAAGAGGTGGTGGAGGACACAATTGCCTATGTGTCCTCCCACTTGTATGAGCCGCTCACCGTCTCGGAGCTGGCCAAGCGGGTCTTCCTGAGCGAGTACCACTTCATTCGATTGTTCAAGCAGGAGACCGGCATCACGCCGCATGCCTACCTGGTGGACTCCCGTATCCATGCTGTGCAGTATTTGCTGGTGAATACCGGGATGTCCATACGTCAGATTTGTCAGCAGTGCGGTTTCACATCCGAATCCTCACTGTGCGCCTCCTTCAAGAAGAGCACGGGCATGACGCCCATGAAGTATCGCAGACTCAAGCAGGGCGAGTAACTGACACGTATTGATTGGGCTGTCGGCTCCGGCGGCTTACCTGTATAAACGCATTTTTAAAATGCGCGTTTTACTCAATCTTACAGCCTGGCCTTCTACGGATCTGTCCTTCGACATTGGCAGGGTCGAAGGTGAACGATAATGCCTTATCGTAATTCGGCATGGAATGCCGCTGTTAATCCCGTTGCGCAACTTATGCTGCAACGGAATTAACAGCAGCCAATCTGCCGGGCAGGCCGCCGAGCCAAGTCAGATCATGTCTAAGCAAAACCACGCTCGTACTTGCTCAGTCAGGCTCTCTTTCTAGCTACCATCGAGAAGGTCAGGGGGATTCGAGGCTGATTGTGGGGCATGGTCCATCCCTGCAGTTCTGGGCTGTACTCAAGCATTGGCAGTGACTGCCAGTCGTCCACATTATGCTCGCCGATGGCCTCTATAGTCAGTCCGGCATCCAGAAGAGCGTTGCTTATTTCCTGGAAGTCATGAGCCCAATTGTGATTGGTGGTGTGGGTAATTTGAGGTTTTGTCCCATCTTCGAGCGAGTCGGTTGCTGACGTGTAGCTTTGATCCGTCTCGTAGGTCGTTTCTGTTCCGCCAAAATAATCTTGAACTATCGACATGCCCTCATTGTTCAAGGCGAAAAGCAGGGGATGGTTGTCGCGGATCATGAATATTCCACCGTCTGTTAGCAGGGAGGCGATTGAACGAGCCCAGTCTTTCAGATCGGGAAGCCAGGTGATGGTTCCGCAGCTGGTGACGATTACATCGAATGAGCCTTTCTGATCAGGCATGGCATCGGCAGCACAACGAGCATCGCTTTGAACATAGGTTATGGTTGCGCCGGCGCGTTCAGATAACTTCCTGGCATAATCCAGTGAGGTGGGAGAGAAATCCAGGCCATATACGTCTCGTGCTCCCAAGCGCCACCACGATAGGGTATCAGAGCCTATGTGGCATTGCAGATGCAAAAGACGTAACCCTTTGATGCTGTGTTCGGGCAGATGGGGCTTCAAAACCTCCAGATCGCGCAAGGTCACTGGCGACAGGGCCGATGGATCATCCGCAAAAGCGTCAAGGTCTCCATAGCCACCGTTGGCGTGCAGAACTGCCCTGTCATTCCAGTTGAGGAGATTATCCTCTACATCCTCGTTCTGGTGCATTTGATGAGACATGGGGTTCCTTTCGGATGAGGCTTATCGACAATGATCGAGCCGGTCAATGTTCAAAACAGATTTTCAAGTGCAAATTTGTGCAGGTTTGTCAGTCACGCACGAATATGCAACTTTTTTATTATCCTCAATATCCACTGCGTCGGCAAATACGGGGTGCCTAGGAGCGATTCGCGTAATCCAATCGTATTTTTAACTTTGAGTTGAGTCTTTCCCGACTATTGATTGCGTTAGGGTCCTTATATCAGGTTCTGCTATGGTGTCAACAAGTCTATCGATGCTGTGTCATGAACTATGGGATACAACATCTTATCGGCTACCACGCCACGCAAGCCCCCCCCCCCCTGGATTCTTTTGAAAGCGTTGTGTAGGACACAGAGTGCTACGAGTCCAGGCACGGGTAGGGGGATGTAAGCCCTCTCGACAATGAACTTTTCGGTTTCCTCGTCTTGTATACGTGACACCTGAAAATGGGATGCTCGATACGCAGCACAACACAACAGGAAAGAGGAACACGTGAATACCATGAGCAAGAATCCGGCAAACATGTTCGAGCGACTGGTTCCTGGACATA
>NZ_JBVPQK010000022.1:0-18885 GCF_058197115.1 Bifidobacterium sp. POST2/T3 (B1) | reverse complement strand
CCCAAGGAGGTGCTGGTAGTCGACAACCACTCTACGGACGCAACGGCCTCCATCGTCCAGCAATTCATCGACCAGCACCCTGACCAGCATGTCAAGCTTCTCCATCAGGACAGCGAGCAAGGGTTGATTCCCACCCGCAATTACGGACTTGACCGGGCAACCGGCGACGTACTGGGCCGAATCGATGCGGACTGCATGCTGCGACCGAACTGGGTCGAGGTGGTCTCCGGCGTCTTCACCCGTGACCCAAAAGCCATGGGCGCCACTGGACCAGTGGCCTATTATGACATGCCGGGCAAGAAGATCGGGCTCAAGGGCGACAACACCATCCGCCGGGCCATCTACCGGGCCGACGACGGGCAATACCTGCTCTACGGATCCAATATGGCCCTGCGCGCCACGGCCTGGCGGGCCATACGCAACCAGGTCTGCAGGGATAAAGAGGACATCATGCATGAGGATGTCGATATCTCCCTGCACCTGATCGACCAGGGGTTCAAGACGGTATACTGCAAGGACATGAACGTGGGCATCAGCGCTCGCCGCATGGACACCTCCTTCACGTCCTTCCGCCACTACATGCAACGCTTCAAGAACACTTTCGATGCCCACCCGCAACACACCAGGGAGCAGAAGCCCGAGCATACCCTTTACGCTATCTACCCAATTCTGCGAGCCTTCTACCCCGTCTACCAGAAGTACCTGGAATCCGCCGACATCAACCCTGCGGAACGTGTCTGGATCCGCGAACAGATGGAGCTCTTTCACCGTCGCGACCAGGAGCTGGGTTCGGACGATGACCGGTGAAGCCAGCCCTTATATCCTTTGAGCAGACTAAGATTTGCATTGATCGAATCCTCTTTGGGCCGATACTTCCCCCTGTAACAAAAACAAAGAGGAATTACTGAGGAGTTTAGATAATGCCGATTCTGACCGCTGATGATTCACGGATAGACGCATATGAGGATTATGTAAGAAAGGCACCTTTCACCTCCATAACACAGTCCGTTGAATGGGGCAGAATCAAGAACAACTGGGGCAGTTTTTACGTTTATCTGGGCCCCCTTGAGAACCCGAGAGCAGCCATGTCGGTTCTGACCATCGACGGCTTCGCATACGCCACCAAGGGTCCGGTAGGCGACCGCTTCGACGTAGATACCCTCAATGCCCTGGTCGAGGAGGCCATGCCGGAGCTGGAGGCCCGGAGCTGCTTCCTCCTCCGTCTGGATCCCGAAGTTCCCTTCGACGACGATCTCAACGCCAGGCTCAAGGCTGACGGTTACGTGATGCGCAACAGAAACCTCCCCAAGGAGGAGGCCCATGCCACCACCCAGCCCCGCTTCAATGTGGTCCTCGACATCGACGGCGTAGATCCGGATGACCTGATCATGACCTTCCATTCCAAGACCCGCTACAACATCCGTTTGGCTGGACGCAAGGGGGTGAAGGTGGAGCGCGACGAGACCCAGGAGGCCATGGACGAGTTCTACCACACCTATGAGGTGATGAGCCAACGCCATGGCATCGCCTACCGCCCCAAGGCCTACTTCGACAGAATGGTCCAGAACTGCGCCGGCAAGGGAATTCTGGGCATTTACCTGGCCCGCGTTGATTCCCAGGCGATCGCCGGTGCCCTCAACTTCGAGTTCGGCGACAAGTCGTGGTACATGTATGGAGGCAGCCTTAACATCATGCGCAACTACATGGCACCCTACCTGGTTCAGTGGGCGCAGATCGAACACGCGATCGCCAGCGGCAAGAAGCGCTATGACTTCGGCGGCATATTCGGCTTTGACGACAGTGACGGCCTCTACAAGTTCAAGAGAGGGTTCACCCATAACAACGAGTGGGTCGAGTATATAGGCGAAATCGACAAGGTTCTCGATCAGGAACGGTACCAGGCCTTTATCAAGAAGTAGACCAGGCGGCCAGGCAACACACTGCCCGGAACCTCACTCTTGCCGACCTGCGACAGGTCGGCATTTGCCATGGTCCAGGGGTATCGAGTACCATGGCTTCGTTCGCCCCCGTCGTCTAACGGTTAGGACACCAGACTTTCAATCTGACAGCGAGAGTTCGACTCTCTCCGGGGGTACCGGTTTGCTCCTGTCGCCATCATTGTGATTCGGCAGGAGCCTTTTGTTTTCAACGGGTCGCACCTGCCGGCGATGTGGCGTGCCAGGAGCGTCGAGGTCAGTGCTGCCACCAACGATGCACCTTTGCCTTCGTTTGTGTTCGTGTCGTCGTTGTTGACGATGTCGTACAGCGTGTCGTCGAGCAGTTCGGCCGGAGGCATGCCGAGGGTGACGGCCGCGGCCGCGATGGCGTTGAGGTCCCATGCGGCGTCGAGGTTCATTCTGGCCGATATGGTGGCCTTGGTCACGCCGGCCGCCTCGCACAGGGCCTGCTGTTCGAGTTCTTCCTTGGCCAGGTGCAGTCGCACGTTCCATGCGGCGACTTCCCGCAGGTGCTCTCCCAGTTCGACGGCCTGTGTCCTTGCCGTGGTGTTGCCGGTCATGTCCGTTCCTTTCGCTCGCGTGCCCTTGGGGGCTTGTGCGCACCATGCTATGGGCGGCGCGCTTGGTTGCGCAATACGACCGCCTCCCCGGTTCGGTCTGGTCGAACCGGGCCGGGAAAAACATGGAAAACGAAAGCGCTCCGCACCGTGTTGGCGCTTGGTGCGGGGCTGATCGACAACCTTGGGCGGGATTCCGAGCGATTCAAGTGACATGAGTCCCGGGATTCGCCCTCCATTGAAAGAGAGTTATCGCAATGACCAATCCTACCATCGCTTCCGCCCCGCGTGCGGCGGGAGCCATGAAAACCATCCCGTCGCTGCGTGTGCGGATCGCCCGCGCGCACCTGCTGGCGGTGTTGCTTCATCCCGCGCGCTCGTCGCGCCGTCGTCGCCGGAGCGCCTGAGATGGGCCGGGCTGTGGCGGCGGTGGCCGTCGTCGCAATCGTCGTGTGTCTGCTGGCGGTGTGGGCGTTGTGCCGCGCGGCCGCGTTGGGCGACCGCATCGGCGAACGGCTCCATGATGCCAGGGGTCGCGAGGAGGATGCGCGATGAGCGGGCCGGCGGAGCAGTGGGCGTGGCAGTTGCAGGACGAGCGGCTGAGCCTGTCGGAGAAGTTCGTGTTGGTGTATCTGGCGCGAAGGGCGTATTACGACGACGGGTGCGGCGCGTGGCCGTCGGTCAACACCATCGCGGCACATTGCCATTGCACGCGCCGTTCCGTGCTGCGCGCGTTGAAACGTTTGCAGGAGCTGGGCTACTTGCGCGAGGGTGACCAGGAGCTGGCCGCGCGCAATCCCCGCAGCCACGAGCCCATCCCCAGGGGGCATCGTTCCAAGGTGTGGGACGTGGTGATGAAGGGCGCGCAGACCGAGCCGGAGGATATCACCGATCCCGGCGAGACCGACGCAGGCAAGGACGTTCCAGCGAAACCCAGTACAGCCGAACCATCGCGGAGCAAGGAGTGCGCGCGGGGTGACATGGCGTCACCTGACGCAGTGTCACCTGACACAATGTCACCCCAGGGCGATCCCGCCGGTGAGGTGACATCTTGTCCGAAGAGAGGTGACGTCATGTCACCCAATAGACAAGTGATAACCAATGCTCCCCTTGTCCCCTACGGGGACATTCCCCTCGCCGGGGAACAACCCGAGGAGGAGCGAAGCGAGCGTGATGCACCGGATTGGCGTCTGGCGCTGCCTCCCAAGGGCGTACGCGATCCGCTGTGGACGCCAGGGGCGGAGGATGCGGACGAGCGGGTGCGTTCCCGGGCCCTGCAGGAGGTTCGCGTGCTGACGCTGATCCATGACCGTGTGGCGGCCATCGACCCGAAGGCAGCCAGGCCGACGTCGATGCGAGACCGACGCAAGGTCCACGAGCTGCTGATGGAACGCTCTCTGACGGAGGTCGAGACGATCCTTGATTGGGCGTATGGCAATCCGCGCTGGATCTCATGGCTGGTGGACGGCACGATGGTCGAACGCTACTTCGCGCAGGTCAGCCTCGACATGCACACCAAGCGGGCACGAGGTCCGCAGCATTCCGGCAGCCATGCCGCTGCTGCCGAGCTCACGCCGGTCCATGATCCAGACCGGCCGGTGGCGGTTAGTTCGGGCTTGGCCTGGCGGGTGCCGGTCTACGGCGGCGGCATCCTGTCGATCGCATTGTGCCAGGCGCACCTCGACGGCGAAACCAAGCAGGCAGAGTGTCCGGTGTGCGCCTACGACCGGCGCAACCAAGCCAGCCACGCCATCGGCCTAGAGAAAACCGACCGCGCCGAAGACAAGGAATCCCACGAGGAGGCCAAGGCATGACCGGCATAGCGGATGCCGCGCCCCGTTCGCCGGAGGCGTGGAAGAACATGGGATGCTGCGCGGATTTCCCGCAGCCGTGGGCCGACCTGATGTGGGGCCTGGAGTTCGAGGACAAGCATCCCCTGGCCCGCGTGTTCCGACAGGCGGGCGCGTCGGTATGCGAGCACGACGCCCGGTGAGGGCCGAATGCCTGGCCTACGCCGGTGCCGCCGGCCTGGAATGGGGCTTGTACGGCGGCCGCTCGTGCACCGACCGGCGCCAGATCGCCCGTCTAGCGGAAGCCGACGGCGTGCCCTGCCGCGACCGCACGGTGCCCTGGGCCCGGCGCTGGGGCCTGTTCGTCGACTGGCTCCAAGCCCATCCCGAAGTCTTCGACACGGCCCGGGGCAAGGCCAGCATGGAACGCGGGCAACGCCGATGGCGCGCCGCAGGCCGCGCCCAACCCAAGAATGAGCCGCATGACCGTCAAACCATCATGCAAACAGACAATCAAGCAATCCGACAATCAAGCAATCAAACAACCGACCATGCCGGCGATCCGGCGAATGGTCCCGAATCCAAGGAGGAAGCATCATGCGAGTAGCGTTGGCGAACGCGAAGGGCGGGGTGGCCAAGACCACCAGCTGCATCTATCTGGCCGCCGTGCTGGCCCGGCGCGGAATCGAGGTGGCGGTCTACGACGCGGACCCGCAGTCCAGCGCCAGCCTATGGGCGGCCGCCGCCGAACAAGCGGGAGACCCGCTGCCCTTCGACGTGCTGCCGGCCAACATGGCCACCCTCGCCCATCTGGGCGGCGACCCGGCCGCAAGGGAATGGTCGATCATCGACGCCCCTCCGCAAGGCCCGCTGCTCGACAAGACGTTGGCCGTGGCCGATTTCGTCATCGTGCCCACCTCGGACTCGCCGATGGACCTCCAGCAGGCATGGGACACGCTCGACCGCGCCCGACGCGCCACCAGGGCGGCCCTACTGCCGGTGCGCGTCGAAGCGAACACCAACGCCTGGGCCCAGACCCTGGCCGCGTTGGAACAAACCGACACCGCACGCTTCGACACTTTCATCGCCAAACGACAACCGATCAAGACCTCGCTCGGCATAAACCCCAAGCAACTGTACGAATACCGGGACCTAGCCGACGAACTAACGCGCATCGCCAAGGAGGAACTGGCATGAAAGGCAACTACCAACCACTGCCCAGACCCGTGCCCTTCGACAAAGTCCTCGACCAACAGGCCGAAGACAAGCAATCCGCCGGGCAGAACAACGCCGGCGAGCCACTGGTCATGTTCTCCCTGCGCCTGCCCGTCCGTCTGAAGAACCGCCTCAAGATCGCCGCCACCGAACACGGCACGCCCATGCAACAGATCCTGCGCCACGCCATCGAACACGAACTCGACCACTTAGACAGCAACCATGAATGAGGAAAAGAATTCGCACTGGCAAGACCGATACTTTTAGCGCTAGGCTGTTGTCTGAAGCCAAAACAACGAAGGGAAACACGGTTGACAAACGTCAAGGCTTATGACTTGACATCTGTGCAGAAAACAGGGTATCCGCTGATATCGGGAGAGCTAAGACGCGGTTGACTTGGCCTCCATATTGACATGCTTCCCAGAGAAAGAGAGCATATCATGAAACGTCATATCAAACTTCTTACGGCAAGTGCGGCTGCCGTTGCCCTCGCTATCGGTTGCGAGGGGACAGCATGGGCCGATAATGCCTATGTGTCGGGAGAACTCAATAAGTCCGGCAGCCTTGTGCAGTACGACTACACACGCACGCATACATTCACCGGCCCTATCAGCCTATCAGTGAATAACATGCCGTCAAACTATCTGCGCCTCGGGCTTCGTAACATGAAGGCATCAGGAGGACCGCAATTCACGGACTCACTTCAGTGGAATACCGTTGGAGCTAAGTCTTGGGATAATATTCTCGTTGGCACTCGTTTCGCCTTCCAAGGCAGAATGGGAGCTTGCACTTGGTTCTGCGACACTAATTGGGGTGGTAACCTCACATACTAATGGAGGTCAAGATGAATATTCGACGTATGCAGCGGGCGATTGTCATCTTGCTGATACCTCTTGCACTTGTAGGTTGCTCTTCGACTGAAAACAAGCAGTATGGAGAGCAACCTGCAAGTGCGTTAAGTAATCGGACCGCGCAAACGGTGCGGGTCGAGACCGGTGACATCGTTCCCACGCGTTCTTTGAAAGCGCAGGTCGGCGCTGGCGTTGATTTCGCCGTGCTGGCGACCAAGGTCGGCGTCTTCGTCCCGTCGGTGGAATCCGGCCAGCGGGTCGAGCAAGGGACTGTGTTGGGAAGTGTCGAAGACCGGCAATTGGTTTCTCCCGTGGGCGCGACCGTCGTGAGCGTGATCGCTGCGCGAACGACCGTCCCCGCCAACTATCCGGTCGTGACCCTGCGTTTCGACGGCTTCGGCCTGACCGGGAATCTATCCAATCTCGTGGCGACCGTCGGCAACGCTCCTTTCGCCGGGAAATTCCAGGTCACGGATGGCGTCGGCCCGACGGACTGCTCGGGCGTCGTGCCATTGGCCTCGGACGCATCCTCCGGAGCGGAGGGACAGTCCTCCACGATTTCGATCTCCGATTCCTACGCCTGCCTCATTCCCACCGATTCCTTGGTGAGGGCGGGACAGTCGGCGATACTGGTCGTGACGGCACAGGCACGCAACGACGTCGCGTTGCTGCCGGTCACCGCCGTGGCCGGCAGACTGCAGAAGGGACAGGTCCGCCGTCCCGACGGCACGGTTCTCGACGTCGGCCTGGGCGCCACGGACGGCGCCCGCATCGAAATCACCTCGGGACTGAAGGCGGGAGACGCCGTGTCGGCCACTCCTCCCGATCTGGATTCGCAATCCAAGTAGGGCGGCACCGCATGTCTGAATCGACGAAGCCGCTCGTGGCCCTGCAGGGAGTGTCGGCCGTCGTGACCCTGGGCAACAAGGACAGGCTCACGACGGTGAACGACGTCTCCCTGGAGCTGTTCGCCGGCATGACATACTCGATAGTGGGCAAGTCGGGAGCCGGCAAGACCAGCCTGATAAGCATCATCGGGATGCTGAACACGCAGTTCAGCGGCCGTTACCTGTACAAAGGCCAAGACGTCGGCGCGTTGTCCGACAGGCGGCTTTCGTTCATGAGGGCCGGGCACATCGGCTTCGTGTTCCAGAACTATTCGTTGATCGGTCATCTATCGGCGCTCGAAAACGTCGAGCTGGCATTGTGGTACGGCCAGCATGCCCGCCGTCCCCGCGCCACGGGCGCTTCCGCCTCGGCCCGCAGGCGCAGGTGCCTTGCCGCGCTCGCTTCGGTCGGTCTCAGGGACAAGGCGGGGGAACTGCCGAAAAGACTCTCGGGCGGCGAACAGCAACGGGTGGCGATCGCCCGCGCCCTGGTCAACCAGCCCGAGCTTCTCATCTGCGACGAGCCGACCGGAGCACTCGACACCAAGACCAGCGGCGAGGTGCTTTCGGTGCTGCGGGACGCAGTGCGCGAGCATGCCACGACCTTGCTGCTCGTCACCCATGACGATGATCTCGCCGCCACCTGCGACATCACGTACACCATGTCCGGAGGCGAGCTCCATGCTCCGTCAATTGATTAAGGATCTACGGCTCGCCCCATTGCGATCCGCACTCACCGGTCTGTCGATGCTCATAGGGATCGTGGCGGTCATACTCGCCGTCCTCGCGGGAACCATCGGCAAGGACTACCTGGTGGCGATCAACGAACAACTCTACGGGCGCACCCCGCTGGTCACCGTTTCCATGAACAGCCCGAGGCTGAGCGACGCGGATGATTTCTCGCGCCTCGCCGACGCAATCGCGGCCAAGAACCATGAGACGGCAATCATCCTCAACCTTGATACCGACATCACGTTCTCTCCCGGAACGCAGTCAAGCGGAGGAATCAAGGGAGACGTCGTGGCGACCACTCCCGGATATTCGAGCATCTACAACCTTCCGATGAAATCCGGACGCTGGTACGCCGGCGGCGAACGATCGACCGCATCGATCGTCGTCAATCTCGCCGCGGAACAGAACCTTCCCAAGGACTCCACCGCATACGCGAAGACAAACCAAACCACGATCGCGACCCCGTTCACCGTGACCGGCGTCGTCAACGACGGACGCACGGACCCGACCATCTATGTCAACGCCCAAGCGCTGACCCAATACATGAGGATCGTTTCGCGAAGCGCTACCATCCTCTGGCTGGATTTCCCGCAACTCGGCAAGCAACGGGTCAGGACCGTTGTCGAGGACATCCTGTTCGACTCCATAGGAGGCTCCGTGTCCGGCGTTCAGACAATCGACAACGCGCAAAGCTACGAATCGGTGATCACGGTCATGCAAATCGCGTTCGGCGTCTGCGCCATCCTGCTGCTCTTCGTCTCGGCCATCGGCATCGTCAACATCGGCCTGGCGTCATTGGAATCCAGAACACACGAGCTCCTCGTCAGACGCGCGCTCGGCGCCACGCGGGCATCCCTCATAGGCCTGGTGATCGGAAGCCAGCTCATCATCGGTCTTTCGGTGTCGCTATTGGCCGTCGCCATATCGGCATGCGCGGTAGGCGCGCTCCCGGCGTTCCTGCCGTCGTACTCGCCTCTGCAACCCCCTGCGTTCCCCCTCGCCGCCGCCATCGCAGCCGTCTCGGCGGCGCTGGCGACCTCGATCATCGGGAGCCTCGTCCCCGCCATACGCGCGGCCAGGCTCCAACCGGCACTGGCACTGCGGTAGCCCAAACACCACACACATCACCAACAAGGAGATGCAACCAAGATGAAATCCACCCTCACAAACGCAGGCAAGAAAGCGCTGGCGACGGCATGCGCCGGCATCCTCGCCCTGAGCCTCGCCAGCTGCACCAACGGCGACGTCTCGAGCGCGGGCGACTCCAGGAAAATCGTCGGCTACGACGAGATCAACAAGGAATACCGGGAATCCATCGGCAAACTCTCCTGGCCCCAGGACTACACCCCGCCTGAATCCATGCCGTCGGATTCCGGCACGTCCTTCCAACAAGGATGGGGAGACACCCAGGCGTCCAATCTCTTCCAGTGCGCGTGGGAGAAGGAATGGCTCAACACCTATTCCTCTCAACCGGAGCGCAGCGAAGAAGCGCTCAAGGAACTGGAGAAAGTCCCCGAGATGGGATTCATGAGCCCTGACCGAGCCGATGACGCGACCCGACGATTCTTCAAAGACAACATCGACAAAGCCAAACTCGGCGACCCCTCCGGCATCCAACAAGACGTCACCGCAAACTGTCCGGCATCCTAAGACCTTAGGATAACTAAGAATTATATTCTCAATGTATCGCATTAGATAACGATGTATTCTGATGCATTTTACTGTTGCATGAGATATGGCTTGGTTCCCATCTCAATAGAAATGGAATCAAGCCATTTTAATTTAATAGATGGTTGAATAAATATTCGTGCATGTAATGGCAGACTGTTTGAATGGTTGTCCGCTGCTGATTGCAGTTAACGGGGGGAAGCTGGGGGAAGGCGTCCCGGCGGAAGGCCCGCCGGTGCGTTCTTCTTCCAGGGACAAGGAAGGATGCGGGCGTCCGTGAATGGTCGCCCGCATTTTCCGTATCCGTGTGAAACGGGAGGGAGCGCATCATGGGGCGCTTCCGACTGAAAGGACGGATACGTATGTCAGGTGGGAAGAAGAGCAGGCGCACGATGCTGGTGGCTGCCCTGACCGCAGGGGCGTTGGCCTTGGGATATCTGGCGCCAGCCGCGTTCGCCGAGGGCGGTGGTGGCGGTTCCGGCGAGGGCGGTGGCGGTTCCGGCGGGCAGGTTCCATCGCAGACCGCCGACGTGCATTGGATCTACAAGGATTCCTGGCCCGCCACTCTGGAGGGCATGAAGCAGGCGATACGTGATTCGGGCACCACCCTGTCTTCCGATTTGGAGGATGGGTCGAATCAGTTCGTGGATATGAATGCCATCCTTGCCGACGCGATCTCGGAGTGCAAGGCCTCATACACCGGGGAGGGTGACGCGGAATGCCGGATGGTCGCTGTCGGCTACGCGCGCCTCGGCAACGGCGTGTTCAGCGGTTCCTATGTCAGTTCGAACGCGCGTCAGCGTTGGGAGTCCCAATGGGCCGCCGAAGGGCGCGGCACCTACCAGTACCAAGGCCAGTCGTACACGACCGGCACCACGTGGACCGATCGACTTGGCGTGCGTTCGGTGGATAGCCTGGTGCAGGATTCCATCAACGCCAATCCCGATGCCTCGTTCCGTGTGGTCGTGCTGGCCAAGAACCAGCCGCCCGTCGATTATCCGTTGACCGTCACCACCTCGCACCGCCAGCAGACCGACATGCAGGTCGGCTCGACCACGCCGGTCGGCGACACCATCCACGCGAACAACGGCGGC
Organism: Bifidobacterium sp. POST2/T3 (B1); assembly: GCF_058197115.1. Taxonomy (NCBI): domain Bacteria; kingdom Bacillati; phylum Actinomycetota; class Actinomycetes; order Bifidobacteriales; family Bifidobacteriaceae; genus Bifidobacterium; species Bifidobacterium sp. POST2/T3 (B1). The sequence goes on along the minus strand of NZ_JBVPQK010000022.1, from coordinate 8,133 downwards.
TCGTCGATCAAGGAGACCCTGCACGGCACCGCGATCGTGCACTACGATGGCGGCCCCTACACGCCGACGGGCAGCGTGAGCAAGCCGATCAGCTTCGCCAACAGCGGCGACACCGTGATCGACAACCTGGCCTCGCCGGGTGATTTCGGCATGGATTCCTGGGCCGAGGGCACATATTGGATCGACATCCAAGTGCCCAGGCAGGGAAGCATGCAGGCGGCCGTGGACACCACGGACCGGGATCCGGCGGAGACCTGGAAGGTCAGCGCCGTGCCGCCGGCCGATCCGGTCAAAAGCATCGAGGAAGGCGTCAGCGCCGACCAGATGACCAACCGCACCACCATCACGTATGGGACCGGCCGGGGCGGTTACGAGCTGAGTTTCAGGGACGTGATCGAACCCAACGGCGTCGATTACACGGTGGACGGCTTCACGCTCGTGGACGCCACCGACAACAATCGCGATGTCTCCAACGAGTTCGAGATCGGTTGGGACCGCGCATCGAACACGGTCAGCGCGGTCCGTTCGGCCAACAAGGGCATGATGCCGTTCGACCACGAGTATGTGTTCGGCTTCGATGTGACCGTCAGCCTGCCATCCGATTACCAGAACATCAGCGACCAACGGAATCCGGCTCCGGCGGTATCGGAAAGATGAACGGATTGTCCTTAAGCAATGGCGGGGACCCATCCATGCTCATGGTCGTGGCCGAGCGGAACACGGCCTTGAGCCGCATGCAGGCCCGTCGAAACGACCACTGCCCCTCGGGATGCGGGCCGTCATACCAGCTTTTGATATGTCTGGGCTTGATTTCCGTCAGGCGCAGCCCTTCGAACGCGGGCATGAAATGGGCGATGTCCAGGTACAGGTTGCGTCTGGTTCCGCCGGCTATCCGTTCGCCGTTGGGCAGCGTGTATTCGACGGCCCATTGCTCGACATACTCCTTGAACATCATCTGGTTGGCTCGTTCCCGCCTCATGCGGTCACGGGGATGAACCCACGTTTGGATGCCTTTGGTATGTAGATCGACCAGATGATGCTCGTTCTCCAACCACACATGAGTCTCGTGCTCCTGATGTGGCTTGAATTGCTTCTGCACCTTCTTGCCATGATCCACGGGGTTCGGATAACGAACCTGCCATGCGCTGAGGCTACCGGAATCGTCGTATCGGGGAATGACGGTACCCCATTGGCTACGCGGCTTGGACATGACTTTCCCCACTGGAATATTGGTTTTGGGCATATTGCTCCCCCTTGAACAAAAGTGCACCCAAATATGCACTTAAGGGAGATTGAAGAAGCCCTGCATATGCAGCTCAGTGCAAGGCGGCAAGTCTGCGCGATTTCGGTACATGAGAAGGACATCCTTGGCCACTTCGGCTGTGATAAAGCCCAGCTAAGGAACCTTGAAATACCGCCCAAGCTAGGATGTTTGCGACGGTGCAACCCTATGCTATAGTGGCATCCAGAATTGAAGTTGAATCATGCACCACTTCCGGAGAGGAGGTAGAGCGCATGAGTAAATTGGAAGTACCCCCTCTCTGGGGGTACAAACCAGAAGGCCCAAGGTGGCCATAAAACAGTGATGTGCAGTTAATTACATATTTCTCATCAAGTCTTGAATATGGCCATTGCAATCTGTGCAGGGCCGATGCCAGCACATACTTTCAAATCACTCTCGACGGAAATCAGCTAGGAAGATGCAAGCTCACTTGTTTGAATTTCGGCAGCTTCGCAAGGCGAAGTCTGTGAGCCTGTGAAACGGCCAGAATTGTTGTCAGCAGTGCGCACCGGTTTACCTGCGGACCCGAAGCTTGAGAGAGTTGCAGATTGTCCGTATCATTCACTAGCCCATCATTACGCCAGTCTGAATCGTCCTCACAGACCATGAGGAACAAATGCATCCGAGGACGCTTACCTGAGGGAATCCAAAGCAGGATACAGCCGCCGGAACCGGTTGTAACCTTCTTCGTACACTTGGCGATTTGCGTCGTTGGGGGAATAGACACGTCCTGCAAGGTTCGCTTCCACCAACTTTTTCAAGGCCTCAAGATCGGGCCGGGAAGACGGGCCGGTCTGTTTGACGACGGAGACCAGCTCGGCCAAGGCCACTGCAGGCATGAGGTGGGCACCATCAAGCACCTGAACGGGCGCGTCAAGGATATCCGCCAGCATCTGGCACCATTGGGGTTCGCGGGTGCCACCACCAATCAGGGTGACACGTTCGATAGGCGTGCCCAGTAGGTCGAGCCCCTGGCGAATCGAATAGGACACGCCTTCCAGCGCGGCTCGGGCAAGGTCGCATGCCTCGGTCCCGGAAGAAATGCCGACATAGGCTCCGCGAATCGAGGGGTTCATCATCGGGAAGCGCTCACCCACCAAATAGGGCATGCAAATCACACCGCGTGCTCCTGCAGGGCTGGATTCCAACAAGTGCCCCATGCGTCTATAGGGGTCGCTGCCGCCCCCGGCCGGACCGCCCCCTGCAAAGACTCCGGTAGCCCAGGCATGCACGTTGCCGGCATTCAAAAAAGGCACTGTATTAATAATGCTGCCAGTGCCCAGATAGGCCAGATTGACCATTCCGGTGCGGTCGGTTACTGCCCGTTCTGTCACAGTAGCAATCCACCCGGATGTGCCCAAGTTGATATTACATTGACCAGGATGGAATACCCCGCCGGCCAAGGTAGATGCCCCAGCATCCCCCATTCCTGCGTAGACCGTAGTTCCCGGAGCAAATCCCGTGGCAACGGATGCGCCCGGCGTGCTCGTGCCAACGTTTTCCCATGGCCAATAGAGTTCCGGAAAGATTGCGGCATCCAGGCCAGATGCCTCCAGGATGTCCTTTCTCCACTTCCCTGAATACAAATCCATGGCGCCTGCCGTCGAGCAGGCCGTCATATCGCCGCAGTAGGCACCGGTCAGCCACCAAATCAGATAATCCTTGGCATCGATTAGCACGTGGCGAACCTGCGCATACCGGTCGGGCTGATGCCTGGACATCCACATCAGCTTGGCTATAGGCAGGGACCCATCGCACGGATTCCCCACTCGGGCGCGGAAGGAATCAGCCCCATACATTTCCGTCAGCTCAGCAGACTCTTCTTCGGCCCTGCCGTCCGCGTACAGGATCGCCGGCCCGACAGGCTGCCCCAGCGCATCCAAGGCGATCAGGTCCTGCATCTGTCCGCTCATGATGATGCCGGTGACCTGGTCGCTCTTGAAATGCTCAAGAATCTTCCCAGCTTTAGCCAAAAGGTCACGGGACACCTCGATGAAGGCCTGCAGCCAATCCTCGGGATTCTGCTCGACACGTCCGTCAGTTGTGTCAATGGGTAGAAGACCGCTGGACGCGCACACCCTGGCAGAGCCCTGGTCATCCACAAGAACGGCCTTGACCTGCGTGGTGCCCACGTCGAATGCGGCTGTATAGGTCATACCGGTAATCCTAAGCCCTTCCAACCATTGGGATGCCGACATGATCCCGTATGTGGACCGGCGCAGTTACCTTTGGGATCCCGACCAGTCCACCACTGCTTCGACATTGTTCCCGTCCGGATCCAAGACGAAAGCCGAATAATATTTGGGATGATAATCACGCAGCCCGGGAGCACCATTGTCACGGCCCCCGGCAGCGAGCGCCTCCCTGTAAAAGGCATCTACCGTTGCGGCATCAGCGGCCCTGAAGGCTATGTGCGTCACCGGTGAACCGGTCCCGTCCTCGCCTGGTGTCAGATAGAAGTCTGAGTGGGCCCCATCATCCTCAGCACCGAACCCAATGGTGGGCTCATGGTGGGCCTTGGCCACATACCCCAAAGGTGCCAGGGCTTTGCTATAGAAATCGATGGAAGCCCGGATATCCCGAACCTTCAGCGTCAGATGATCAATCATGTTCGTAATTCTAGGTGAATCATCAACCAATAAGGGCAGACCGCCCAGAATGATCTTTTCCCCGTGCCACTCGATGCCGATGATCACCGAACACAATCCTCAAGGCTATGGTTCAGATGTACTGGCCGCCGGGTAGGTGCATGAAGTCCTCCACCTTGTTCCATTTGACCGCGTATCCAGCTCCGTGGGCACAGAAGACCGAGTCAGGGGTGTTCTCCAGGTCGGACTCGGGATCGTACCCGATGGAATCCACAAGAGCATCCTGGTCCTGGCAGGGACGATACCCATTGAAGAAACAGGTCAGATGTCCGCGGCCATGGGTGTAGGTGCTGACCTGGATGGCATAATCACGCATCTGAGATACTGGCGCATCCCCTTCCAATTCGACAGTATCCCCGTCTGCCTGCGGTTCCGAGAAGCCGCCCTTCATCCGGTAGATGTCCGACATGGCCCTGCCCAAATTCTTCTGAGGAACGGTGAGTCTGAAATGGTACCAGGGCTCCAGAAGTATATTGTGCGCTTTCATCAGCCCCTGCCGGACGGCCCGGTAGGTGGCCTGGCGGAAGTCCCCGCCCTCGGTGTGCTTGATATGGCCGCGGCCATCCAATAGGGTGATGCGCATATCGGTGATGGGCGAACCCGTCAGAACTCCCAAATGCTCCTTCTCCGCAAGGTGGGTCATGATGAGCCGCTGCCAGTTCCCGTCCAGGCGATCGAGACTGCAGGTCGACGCAAAACTGAGACCGCTGCCCGGCTCTGTAGGTTCCAGGAGCAGATGGACTTCGGCGTAATGACGAAGGGGCTCGAAATGTCCAACGCCTTCGACGGGGGCCGCGATAGTCTCCCTATAGAGGATTCCGCCCTGGCTGAAGGAGACCTGCATGCCGAACCGTCGCTCCAACTCCTCCTGAATCACCTCCAACTGAACCTGGCCCATGATACGCAGGTGAATCTCCTGGAGCTGTTCCTGCCAGGCCACATGCAGGAGGGGATCCTCATCCTCCAAGATGCGCAAGGCGCTCAACAAGTGGTGCAGGTCCACCCCTTCGGCCTCCACTGCATAGGACAGCACCGGCTCCAGCACAGGAGTCAGATCCTTCCGCTCGCACCCAAGCCCCTGCCCCGGACGTGTCAGGTCAAGGCCGGTTGCCGCCACGATGCTTCCGGCCTGGGCGCAATCCGTCAACCTATAGGAGTCTCCCGAATAGACACGAAGCTGATCAACCGTCTCCCTGGTCTCGACGTGCCCGTTCCTCCCCATAGCTCCGGCTGTCCTGTACGCCTCCGCAACAGAACCCGATTCTTTGCTGGCTTCATCTCCATGACGGAGCTCGGTGGCCAAAGAGGATTTGACCGGCAGCCCGCCACCGGTCACCTTGAGCCAGGTCAATCTGGCACCCTTGTCATCATGCGATACCTTAAACACCCTTGCACCGAACTGTTTGCCGTAGGCAGGCGAAAGGGTGTACCGCTCCAGCCCCTCCAGGAGCGCGTCGATTCCGTCCAAGCGCAGGGCAGACCCAAGGAAACAGGGGAAGAGGCGGCGGTCGGCAACCAGTCCCGCCAGACTTTCATCCGATATGCCCTCGGTCTTGAGATACTCCTCCATCACATTCTCGTCGAGCAGGGCCACATCCTCCATATCGCCATGCCCAAGTCCACGGCTCAAATCGAAGCAGTCCGGAGACCAGCGTTGCTTGCAGCTTTCAAGAATGCGAGCGGCATCAGCACCAGGGGCATCCAACTTGTTGATGAAGATGAAGGTGGGTACCCCGTAGCGTGCCAGAAGTTGCCACAGCGTATCGACATACCCCTCTGATCCAGCTGTGGCATCGACGACCAGAAGAGCATAATCCAAGACTGAGAGCACCCGCTCCATCTCGGCCGAGAAATCCACATGGCCGGGTGTGTCGATGATGGTCAGATCGACATCGCGATAGGTCAGCCGGGCTGGCTTGGAGAAGATGGTGATGCCACGTTGACGCTCCAGATCGTTGGTATCCAGGTAGGCATCGCCATGGTCCACCCTGCCCAGACGGCGAATTCCTCCGCCCCGGTAAAGCATGGCTTCCGAGAGCGTGGTCTTGCCGGCATCGACATGGGCCAGCATTCCCACCACTATTCTCTTGACCATCGGGGGCCTCCCTCGCTCTTCATGTTTATGCGCACTCTATGGTCAGTCTGCCGAAACCTGATAGGTCAGGTCGTGGATGACCCGTCCGGCATTGATCCCCTTACGCTCGAAATTGGTCACGATTCTGCCGTCGAACCGCTCCGACTCCATGAACACGGCATGAGGCAGGGATTTGGCCTGATCAGCCGTCCCCTTGCCGACATGTTGGGTGGGCAGACTGACTCGTAGATTGCCCAGGTTTTTAAATCTCGGATTCTTATCCATCACCTCATGCACATGCAGGGCGTAATCCTCGATGTCGGTTGCAATTCGCCAGATGCCGCCAGGCATCAAGCACCTCGCCAGATCTTCAGCCAGAGCCGGCTGGACCAGACGACGCTTGTGGTGCTTCATCTTGGGCCAGGGGTCGGGGAAGAAGGTCCAGACTTCCTTGATCAGCCCAGGATCCATCCGGGCCAGAAGGTCCGGGGCGTTGACCTGGGCAAGCCGCAAATTATCCAGGTCGGATTTACCGGCCATCAGCATGGTATGGGCCAACCCTGGCTGATAGACCTCCAGGGCCAGGTAGTTCCTATCGGGGTGCTCCCGGGCGCTGGCGACGACGTTCTCCCCCTGGCCGGATCCGATCTCGACGATCAGCGGCGCATCCCGTCCCCAGACCGACCCGATCATTGCTGCATCACAACGCAGGTCCTCGGCAACTGTCAACGAGCCCTCAGCCTGGCCCAAATCGAGCAGGTATCTGGTGGAATACCGAGCCCAAGCCCTCGCCAGCCGGTCGTTCAGCTTCTCGGACCGCCTCACATAGGAGACGATGGACCTCATGGGGGCCTTGCTCTGTCTTTCTGCACTCATCACAGCTCATATATATCCTAGAAAGCGGATACAGGCGGGCACAACAGTCACATGTGCCCGTGATATACTCAATCTAGAACAAAAAACAACAAAAGATTGCAAAACCGAACAAGCTCTTACGTCCGGTTTTCGACAGGAAAGGCATGTAAATGTCAGTTTTGGTTACAGGCGGCTGCGGATACATCGGCGCCCATGTGGTCCACGCCCTGCAAGAGGCCGGCAAGGAGGTCGTCGTGGTCGATGACCTCAGCTATGGCAAACCCGACCGGATCGGCAAGGCCCGTCTCTACGGCGCTGACGTGGCCGCTCCTGGTGCCGATCAACGTCTGGCTGAGATCATCGAGGAGAACAAGGTCGACTCGGTCATCCACTTCGCCGCCCGCAAGCAGGTGGGCGAGTCCGTGGAGAAGCCCATCTGGTACTACCGGCAGAACCTGAACGGCATGATCAACGTCCTATCCGCAATGGCAAAGACCGATGCCAAGAAGCTGGTCTTCTCCAGCTCAGCCGCAACCTACGGCGAGCCGCCGGTCGACGTGGTCCCCGAAGACGTGCAGCCCATGGTCCCCATCAACCCCTACGGCCAGACCAAGCTGGTCGGCGAGTGGATGGCCCGGGCCTGCGAGCAACCTTACGGCATCCGCTTCTGCGCCCTGCGCTACTTCAACGTTGCCGGTTGCGGACCAGTCAGCCTGGAGGACCCGGCCGTCCTCAACCTAATCCCCATGCTCTTCGACAGGCTGCGGCAGGGCAAGGCGCCCGCCATCTTCGGTGACGACTACCCCACCCCCGACGGCACCTGCGTGCGCGACTACATCCACGTCTCCGACCTGGCCGACGCCCACATCGCCGCCCTGGACTACCTGGACCGCGACCAGCGCCGCTACGATGCCTTCAATGTGGGCACTGGCCAGGGCACATCCGTTCGCCAGATCGTAGACGAGGTCAAGAAGGTGACGGGTCTGCCCTTCACTGAGGCCATCAAGCCTCGCCGCGCCGGCGACCCGCCGCACCTGATCGGCGACCCCACCCGAATCAACACCGAAATGGGCTGGCATGCCAAGTACGGCGTCGAGGAGATCGTTGAATCAGCCTGGAAGGCCTGGCAGGCCAACCCTTCCCACCACATCGACACCGATAGCTGGCAGCAGCAGGACTAGGCAGCGACGCGCCGGAGCTTGCATTCCTCCGGCGCTCATGTAAACTTTCCTCTTGGCTGTTCGAGCAGCCTCGGCTCCGTAGCTCAGTTGGTT
>NZ_JBVPQK010000021.1:0-19572 GCF_058197115.1 Bifidobacterium sp. POST2/T3 (B1) | reverse complement strand
GTATTCAGCACCATGAACGGGCAGATCGAGCAGATCGGCAAGGCTTCCAAGGGCTCATGGATATGCTTATCGGCGCCAACTGATGTCGAGCTGGCTAATGTCTCCCAGACCACCGGCATAGACCTGGCAGACCTGCGTGCGCCCTTGGACGATGAGGAGCGTTCGCGTGTGGACGTGGAGGACGAATACACCATGGTCATCGTCGACATTCCCCGGGCCGAGGAGCGCGACGGGCGGGACTACTACGAGACCATTCCTCTCTCCATCATCGTCACCGAGGATCTGATTGTCACCGTCTGCATGCAGGACACAGTTCTGCTCCATCCCTTTATGGAGGGCACCATTCGGGGTTTCAACACTTTCATGAAGTCCCGCTTCATCCTGCAGATCCTTTACCGTAACGCCACCCTCTATCTGCGCTACCTGCGCATCATCGACCGCGAGTCGGACCGGTTGGAGCTCAAGTTGCGCCACTCCATGCAGAACAGAGAGATTCTCATGCTGTTGGAGCTCAACAAGACCTTGGTCTACTTCGCCACCAGCCTCAAGTCCAACGAGATCGTCCTGGAGAAGCTGACCGGCCTGGAGCGGATCAAGCGCTACCCGGACGACGAGGATCTTCTGGGCGACGTGATTACCGAGAACAAGCAGGCCATCGAGATGGCCAACATCTACTCAAGCGTGCTTTCAAACATGACTGACGCCTTCGCCTCCATTGTCTCCAACAACGTCAACAACGTCATGAGGATCTTCACCATCATCTCCATCAGCCTGTCGGTGCCTACGCTGATTTTCTCCATGTATGGCATGAACTTCAACCAGGGCATGTTCGGCATGCCCTTTACCGACAAGCCCTGGGGATTTGCGGTCGTGGTGATTCTGTCAGGCCTGCTGACCGCCCTGGTAACCTGGTTCCTGACGCGCTCGAGAATGTTCAAGTAGGGGCCGATTATGTTTGCACGCAGGATTGCGGCGGCTCTGGTGGCGCTGGTTCTGGCGGTGCCCATGAGCGGGTGCGGCCGCCAGGAGGATCGCTACCGGGCTGGTTCCATCGGGCCCAAGATCAGCGTGGGCATCTCCTTCGACCAGCCCGGGCTTGGATTCGCCCAGTCCGGCCAGTACTGGGGTCTGGATGTGGATGTGGCCCGGTACGTGGTCCACGAGCTTGGATACGCCGAGTCGCAGATCGTTTTCCGCCAGGTGAAGCCTGCGGACCGCGAGCGCATGCTCGAACAAGGCCAGGTAGACATGGTCGTGGCTGGCTATTCCATCACCCAGGAACGGCAAAAGCTGGTGGATTTCGCCGGGCCCTACCTGGCTGCGGGGCAGGACCTGCTGGTTCGCCGCACTCAGAACGATATCGCCGGGGTGGAGGATCTGGCCCAAAAGCGGGTCTGCGTGGCAGCTGGGTCCACCTCCGGGGCTCTGGTGCGCTCGCTGGCCCCACAAGCTCAGGTACAGGAGCGGGAGGAGTTCCCCGAGTGCGTCACGGCCCTGCTCAGCGGGGACACTGATGCCGCCAGCGGCGACGACTTTGCCCTGGCCGGCCTGACTCATGTTCGCGGCGGCGGCCAGCTGCGTCTGGTCGGCAATCCCTTCTCCCATGAACGGTACGGTATCGGCGTGCCCCACGGGGATCCGGAGCTGGTGGATGTCATCGACCAGGCCTTGAAGAGGATGATGCGGGACGGATCCTTCAAGGCCGCCCTGGGTCGGGCCTCCAAGTCCATCGGCTTCTCCATCAATGCCGCAGCTCGCACCCTGCAGCCTGGCGACCACTGAGCACAGCTCCGGTCAGGATGACGGATGCTGGACATAAGCCTGGCTGTGTCCATGTGAATGGCGATAATTCACGATATGAACGCGAATGAAGACAGGGATCATCAGCAGACCCAGGAATCCGAACAGCCTCAATTCCGCTACGATGCCGCCATGGCTCAGACCATCGAGGAGCGCTGGCAGCAGCGCTGGGACAAGGAGGGCACCTTCTGGGCCGCCAACACCAAGGGCGACTTGACGGATGCCCAGGGAGATCATGCTGGGGGCCGCAGTCCCTACTTCGTCATCGACATGTTCCCCTATCCTTCGGGCAAGGGCCTGCATGTGGGCCACCCCTTGGGCTACATCGCCACCGATGTGGTCAGCCGCTATCACCGGATGAAGGGCGAGAACGTCCTGCATGCCATGGGCTATGACGCCTTCGGCCTGCCCGCCGAGCAGTATGCGGTCCAGACCGGCCAGCACCCCCGGGTCACTACTGAGCAGAACATCGCCAACATGCGGTGGCAGCTGCACCGGCTGGGGCTCAGCTTCGACGACCGCCGCTCCTTCGCCACCATCGATACCGACTACGTGCGCTGGACACAGTGGATCTTCTCGCGCATCTACGAGTCCTGGTATGACCCCGACTACCGCCGTGCAGATGGAGGGACGGGCTCGGCCAGGCCCATCAGCGAGTTGGTTGAGGCCTTCAAGTCCGGAAGCAGGCCCATCCCCGGCCATGCCGATGCCTCCTGGGATGACCTGGACGAGGCCGAGCGCTCCGAGGTGCTCAACGACTTCCGTTTGGCCTACATCTCTCGCTCGCCGGTCAACTGGTGCCCCGGACTGGGCACGGTCCTGGCCAATGAGGAGGTGACCGCCGAGGGGCGCTCGGAACGAGGCAACTACCCGGTCTACCAGCGTGAGCTCAAGCAGTGGTCCATGCGCATCACCGCCTACGGCCACCGGCTTCTGGAGGATCTGGATATCCTGGACTGGCCCGATAAGGTCAAGCTCATGCAGCGCAACTGGATCGGGGAGTCACACGGGGCTTCGGTGGACTTCACCGTGCCCAGCCCTGACGGCGATCAGACCATGGAGGTCTACACCACCCGTCCTGACACGCTTTTCGGTGCTACCTTCGCTGTGGTTTCCCCAGAGCACGACCTGCTGCAGCACTTGCCACAGGAGTGGCCTGAGGATGTGCCCGAGCAGTGGAAGGGCGGCTATGTCAATCCTGCTGAGGGTGTGCAAGCCTACCGACGGGCCGCCGAGGCCAAGACAGCCAAGGATCGCGTGGATGAGGGCGGAGCCAAGACCGGCCTGTTTACCGGGCTGTACGCGATCAACCCCATCACCGGGGCCAAGTTGCCCATCTTCACTGCTGACTACGTGCTGATGGACTACGGTACCGGAGCCATCATGGCTGTGCCAGGCGGTGATCAGCGCGATTACGACTTCGCCGTCAAGTACGGCCTTCCCGTCGTCTACACGGTCAGTCCACTGGCTGAGTCCGGACAGACCTTGGACGACTATCGGGGCAAGGCACCTTTCGTCTCTCACGACGGCATTGTGGTCGACTCTTCGGTTCAGACAACCCAGGCCGCTGGCGACTCGCTCAGCTTGGATGGTTTGCGGGTTGACCAGGCCATCGAGAAAGTCACTGCCTGGCTGGAGTCGGCAGGCGTGGGCCATGGGACAGTCTCCTACCGGCTGCGCGACTGGCTCTTCTCCCGTCAGCGCTACTGGGGCGAGCCCTTCCCGGTGGTCTATGATGATCAGGGCCTGCCCCACCTGCTGCCCGACGATCAGCTTCCGGTGGCCCTGCCGGACGTGCCCGACTACTCGCCTAAGACCTTTGATCCCGAGGATGCCCAGTCCAGCCCGGAGGCCCCGCTGAGCCGCAACCAGGATTGGGTGAACGTGACCCTGGACCTGGGTGACGGGCCCAAGGTCTACCACAGGGACACCAACACCATGCCCAACTGGGCCGGCTCCTGCTGGTATTACATGCGCTACATCGATCCCAAGAATGACCAGCACATGGTCGATCCGGAGGAATACGACTACTGGCTGGGGCCCAGGCACAACGCCACGGCCGGGGAGTCAGGCGGTGTCGACCTCTACGTGGGCGGTGTTGAGCACGCGGTACTGCATCTGCTCTATGCCCGCTTCTGGCACAAGGTGCTCTATGATCTGGGTTACGTTTCGTCCAAGGAGCCCTTCCACAAGCTCTTCAACCAAGGAATGATCCAGGCCTACGCCTACACGGACCAGCGCGGCCAATACGTGCCCGCTGCCGAGGTGGAGGAGCATGATGAGGGCGGCAAGGTCAGCTATACCTGGCAGGGGCAGCCGGTCAATCGCGAGTTCGGCAAGATGGGCAAGAGCCTGAAGAACATCATCACCCCTGACGACATGTACCGCACCTATGGGGCCGACACCTTCCGCCTCTACGAGATGAGCATGGGACCCCTGGACGAGTCCCGGCCCTGGAATACGCGCAACGTGGTGGGCGGCATGCGCTTCCTGCAGCGGCTCTGGCGCAACGTGGTGGACGAACGGACCGGCGAGGTGGTTCTGGACGAGGGTGAGCTCGACCAGAAGACCCTGAAGCTGCTCAACACCACCATCCACGACGTGACGGTGGAGATGGAGGCCATGCGGCCCAACACGGCCATCGCCAGGATGATCGTGCTCAACAACCATCTGACCGGGCTGAATCCGACGCCCAGGGCAGCCATTGAGCCCCTGGTGCTCATGCTCTCGCCCATCGCCCCCCACATCTGCGAGGAGCTCTGGAGCCGTCTGGGACACAAGGAGTCCCTGGCGCACGCCCAGTGGCCGACCTGGGATGATCGCTATCTTGGTGAGGACACGGTCACCGCCGTTGTCCAGGTCAAAGGCAAGGTCCGCGGCAAGCTGCAGGTCAGTCCCGACATCGCGCCTGATGAACTCGAGGCCATGGCCCTGGAACTGCCCGCCGTCCAGGAGCGGCTGGGTGGCAAGGAGCCGCGGAAGGTCATTGTTAAGGCCCCTAAGATCGTTTCGGTCGTGCCGGCCTGATCCTGTACTGTCCGCAGCCAGGCTGTGGACGGATGACGACCTTCGACCACATAGCCCCCCGACCTCATATCGGGGGACTTTTCATGCCAGGCTGGGTCCATGAGCATCAACATCACCCAGCCGCCAGCGCCGCCCCTACAGGCTTTGGCCCTGAATCAATCGGTTCGTTCGGAGGGGTCAGCCGAAGGCAAGGCCAAGTCCCAGGTCCGACGGGATCGGCCCGTCTGGTCGTTTACGCCCCTCCAGGCCTTGACAGCCATCCTTATTCTGGTGTCGGCTCTTGCCCTAAGTCTGACCCTGTTGGCCCAGCAGGGACGGGCGCTGGCTGCAGGAGCAGCCGTTGACGGATCCGGGACCAGTTCATCGGCTCCTGCGAACGGTAATGTGAACAGCGCTGCACACCGAGGCAAGCAAGCCTCGGGTAACGAACGTAGCCGGGACACTTCGAGCGCAGTAGTAAGCGAGCAGGCCGATCCGGCCTCAGACTCCGCCCAACATACTGAAAAGGCCGACAATGCCCCTGCTGTGCCGGCCCCCAGTTCCTCTTCGGAGTCAGCAGACCGGGCGGGACGCGTGAATCTTAACAGCGCCAGCCAGCAGGATCTGGAAAATGTCAAGGGAATTGGCCCGGTCAAGGCTGCAAAAATATTGGAGCACCGGCGCGCCATCGGCGGTCGGTACACTTCGGTAGACCAGATCCTGGATGTCCCCGGCATCGGTGCCAAGACCTTGGCCCGCTTACGCCCATATTTGATGGCGCAATGATGGCCGTTCATTCAAGAGTTCACGCTGGGGTTCACGATGCAATTGATCAGGAGAACGGCAGCTGCAATCTTCGAATGCTCCCCGCTGCCTGTCTGGCCTGGGCGGTTGCACTACTGGTCCCATGGCTTCTGGACAGGAGCATGGGCGGAGTCATGCCAGTATCAGGCAAGAGCGGTGATTGGGCCAAGACGGCGGAGGAGTCCAGAGGCGCTATGGCCGGCGGGAGTACACCCGGTGGAAGCATGGGCATGGCGGTCTGGAAAATGCCGCTTGCCCTAGCGCTTCCATTACTCCTTGCAATGGTCCTGCTTGCCATCAAACTCGTCTGCTTGTCCGCCACCGAGGATCCCGATTGCAGAAGTCAGATATGTCGGCGGTCCCCTCGCTTACGCAGACGTAACCAGCTGTCCCGAGTTTGTGCGAGTCCTGGGCAGAAGAATCATAGGGACAAAAGTCGTTGGAACGAAAACCATCGGAATGCACCCTGCGTGAATACCACGAACACCAAAGACACCGTTTATAAGAATACGACTCATTGGGATATCCGGATTCAGTCGTTGCGCCGGTTCTCAGACAAACGCTCATACACCGGGTTCAGGCGCTATTCTGATTGCAGGTCTTCCTCATTCCGTTCTTCTTCCATGCTTGTTTCCGCCTTGCAAACATTGGTGTCCGCTTGGTTTGGTCCTCGGAGGCTACCAATGCTCGCCGTCCTGACTGCGGTGGCTTTGGCTGTAGCAACTGCCGCTGCAGTTGGTCATGAATCAGTGCGTAATGGGCCTGCAGCCCGTCAGATTCGGCAGGGGAAGGCACTTGCCGAGGTGCATGGCCGAGCTGTGGGCCCTATGAGCGCATCTTCTCGGCGAGGCTGGGACTGTCAGGCGGAATTAAAACTGAAATGGGTGACTTTGGCCGGGGTGCGCATGCCTTCCGATGAACGGATCGTGCTCTTCGCTCGCAGCCGGTCATGCCTGTTCCAGCAGGGCGGACAGTATCGTGCGCGAGGCCTTTTGGCGCCCCCCACGTACGGCCGTCCTATGCCTTGGCTGGCCGTGGAGAATGGCTTGCAACAGGTCAGGCCGCCAGGGCCCTGTAGACGATTGATAGCTCGTATGCAAAAGGCCTTTCTTGAACAGACCAGCAGGCTTGATGACCAGGGGCGAATCCTGGTGCCGGGGTTGACCATGGGCATCCTTGGTAACCAAGCCCTACCCGGGTCGGGTGGTTCTCTGGGCAGACCGGCAGTGGAGCCTGCATATGCTGCTCGTCTAACCCAGAATTTCCGGGCATCTGGCATCCTGCATCTGATGGCCGTCTCCGGCGGACACTTCATGATCCTGGCCTCGCTGCTGGTTTCGATCATGCGGGCCCTACGCTCGCCGCCCTTGCTGATGGCCTTGGTTTTGTCTGCAGCCTATATGGGTTTGGGTATGCTGATGGTTCCCGGGGATTCAGTCTTGCGAGCTCAGGCCATGGGACTTCTTTCGGCATTGGCTCTGGCTGCCTGTCGGCCTGCCCAGTCATTGAACACCCTGTCCTGGTGTGTGCTGCTGATACTAATTCTGCGGCCTTCCATGGCAGCAAGTTTCGGCTTTGCGCTCTCCTGCGCAGCCGTGCTGGGCATCGGTCTGGGCAACCGGCGTTTGACGGCCTTTCTTGAAGGCCATCTTCCTGCACTTCTTGCACGTCCATTGGCCCCGACCCTGTGTGCCCAGGCCGGGACGCTGCCCGTGCAGATGCTGATGAGTCCAGGACTGCCTCTGCTGGCCCCGCTGGCCAACCTGTTAGTCACTCCTGTGGTCGATGCTGCCACAGTGACCGGCCTGCTGGCTCTGCTCACCTCCTGGGTGTGGCCTCCAGTGGGGTTCTTGCTGGCCCGACTGACCTCCCTGGGTACCGGAGTTATGGCTTTTGCCGCCAAATGGATGGGCGAGGCTATTGCTCCGGCGGCTTGGCCATCGGGGCCAGTTGGCAGTGCCTGCCTGCTTGGTCTGGGTCTCATGGCCGTGATTGATCACCGGCTGATTCGACTCATCCGCGTCCGGAAACGGGACTGTTCATGGTCAACTGTGACAAACGTGGCTTCGGGGGTTCCCTTTCGGCCGTCGGCCTGGGCGTCAATCAGGGGCTGGCTGCAACAGACCTATGGACTTTTGGCCCAGTTAGTCTTCAAAAACGACCGACGTCAATGTCCAGTGATGAAGGGAGATTTGAGGCATGACCAAAGCTCAGCAGGAGAACCCTTCCGTCCATCTGGTGGTCGGTGGCGATCCCTTCCTCAACGGGCAACGCGTCAAGGAACTGTGTGCACAGGCATGTGCAGCCCATCCGGACAGCGAATACATAGAAATGGACGCGGCAGACTGCGACGCTTACGCCTTTCAGGAGGCGGTCGGACCCTCCCTGCTCAGTCAGACGGCCGTGGTTTTTCTGGATGATCTGCAGGCGGCCGATGAGGCCTTGACTCAGGCCCTGGTGGATTTTTGCCGCGAGCCGGCAGAATCCGAATCCAGCATTGTCATCGCACGTCATGACGGGGGCAACCGGGGCCGCAGGCTTTTGGACCAGATGGAACGAGTCGGAGCAGTCATAGAGCGGATGCCGGATCTGAAGAAGTTCGATGACAAGATCGACTTCGTCTATGGACAATTCAAGGCCCATCAGCGCCGCATCCAGCCACGGGCAGCCCAGCGTCTGGTGGATGTCCTGGGCGAACGTACTCCTGAACTGGCCGCCATGTGCTCCCAGCTCTGTTTCGATTTTGACCAGGACCCCATGACCTTGGAGATCGTTAACCGGTATTTGACTGATAATCCGGCTGTATCCGGATTCGCCGTGGCGGACAGGGCCCTTGCTGGACGACCGGCCCAAGCCGTTGTCGCCCTGCGCTCAGCTTTGGAACAGGGCAATGAACCGGTTTCTCTAATTGGAGTACTGGCTCTGAAGTTGCGGACGCTGGGCAAGGAGGCGGCCATTGAATCGGGATCCATCACAACAGCCGAGGCCAAGGCCGCCTACTGGCAGTTGCGGGAGGCGAAACGGCAGCTGCATGGATGGACCTCCTCCGGTCTGGCGGCCTGCATTGAGGCCTTGGCCCAGGCAGATGAGGTCAGCAAGACCAGCAGCGGCGATACTCGCTATGCTCTGGAACGGGCAGTGGAGCTGATTGCCGCCAAGGGAAGGACATTGGCATGAGCCTGCAGGACAGCGCCGGTCAGCAGGATGGATTTGAGCTGGCCGTGCCTACGGGCGAGGACATGCAACGCCTGGGCAGAAACCTGGCCTCGTGTGTGCATGGCGGGGATGTGATTCTTCTGTCCGGTCCTCTGGGGGCGGGCAAGACCACGCTGGCCCAGGGGCTGGGCAGCGGACTTGGAGTGGACGGCCCTGTAGTCTCGCCCACGTTCACCATCGCAAGAGAGCTGCACGGCCATCTGTCCGACGGCTCACCTGTGACCCTGATTCATGTGGATGCCTATAGGTTGGGCGGACAGGATTATCTGCCTGGCGAAGATGCCGTGGATCGGCTTCTGGACGAGCTGGAGTCCCTTGGTCTGGATGAGGAATTGGAAGATCCGGGTCAAAGCACCATCATCCTGATGGAATGGGGGGAGCAGATGGCCTCGGCGCTGGCCGATCAACGTTTGGAAGTGACCATCAGCCGACCCGTGGACGCCCGGGAAGATCCTGACGCGCCACCCAGCTCCCAGGGTCAGCGTATGGTACGTCTGCGTGGAGTAGGTCCTTCATGGGCCACCAGACTGGAGGAGCTGAGAAAGGCGATGACGGCATGAGCGGGAGCGATACGCCCCTTTTAGTGATCGATACCTCATATGGCTCGACTGTGGGGCTGCCCGGGAGGGAGCCCTGCATCGAGACCGACTCGCGCTCGCATGTGGAACGTCTTCAAGTCAATATCGCCAAGGTCATGGACCAGGCTGGATTGTCTGCAGACGAACTGAGGACCATCGTAGTGGGACTGGGTCCTGCGCCTTTCACTGGTTTGCGGGCAGGCATCGTCACCGCCAAGGCCCTGGCTTTTGCCACGGGTGCCCGTCTGCTTGGACAGGACATCCTGGAGCCGCAAGCCCGCTATGCCTACAGCCAGTTCAAGCAGCAGGACCAAGACCATACCCGGCTCCTGGTCCTGGCAGTCAATGATGCTCGGCGTCGCCAGCTCTACTATCGTCTTTTTGACGACTTTGGAGACGTGGAGGGCCAGGCCAGGCCACTGACCGAGATGAGCATCGACTATCCAGCAGCTATCTGTGAGAAGATCGCGGCCATGGTAGAAGAGCGGAGATCCCCCGACCAAGATCCTGTCACCATGGTCGTTAGCGGCCACGGAACCGGTCGCTACGCTGACCAATGGGAGCGTCTGAACAAGCAATCTGATATACGGGTTGTGCTGGACGAGGGATCCTTCTTGGAGGATAGGATTGACGGGACAAGCCTGATGGCTGCTTGTGCATGCCGACGTGCCCAACAGGGGCTGATCGACCCTGTGGAGCCGCTTTACCTTCGTAGGCCGGATGTCTCCGTGCCCAATCCGCTCAAACACGTAGCCGTCCAGTCATGATTCGCGGGGTGGCCTCGGGGGATTTGGACCAGCTGGTCGATCTGGAGGCGAGCGTTTTCGGCGACCAAGCCTGGAGTCGGCAGGCGCTGCGGTTCGAGCTGTCTGCGCCCTCACGCACCTACCTGGTATGGGATGACCAGGGAGCCATCCTGGGCTACGGAGGTTACTGGTCTGGTGAACGGGATGCCGAGCTGATGACCATCGGGGTGCTGCCGGAAGCCCGGAATCGAGGCATTGCTGGATTCTTGCTGTCCATGCTGATCGCTGGAGCCGATCGCGAGGGTCTGCAGCGCATGAACCTGAAAGTGCGCGTAGACAACTCCGCTGCCATCGACCTCTACGAGGACTTTGGCTTCTCACGGATGGGTCTGTGCAAAGGCTATTATCAGCCTGAAGATGTGGATGCCTGGGCTATGACCAGGCCCTTAATCTCGGTGGGACCGGGCCCGGTGGGCTTTGGCAGCAACAAGCTTTCGAAAGGACAGGAAAGGATCATTGACCATGAGTGAGCCTCTGGTGCTTGGCATCGAATCCACCTGCGACGAGACCGCGGCCGCCTTGGTTCAGGGCAACCGGCTGTTGTCCAACGTGGTGGCATCCTCCATGAACGAGCATGCCCGCTATGGCGGCGTCATACCCGAGATCGCCTCACGGGCACACGCTGAGTCCTTTGTGCCGGTCGTCTCCAAGGCCCTGAACGATGCGGATATGAACCTGTCCCAGGTCGATGCCATAGCGGTCTCGGCCGGTCCTGGGCTGGCTGGATGCCTGGCCGTAGGCGTTTCCGGTGCCAAGGCGCTGGCTTGGGCGGCGAAAAAGCCCTTGTACGGTATCAACCACGTCATCGGCCATATAGCGGTCACCCAGCTCCAATTCGGTCCATTCCCCCAGAATGCCCTGGCTCTGATTGTCTCCGGCGGCCACACCTCGCTGCTGCACGTGGATGATCTGGCGCGATCGGTCCAGGTGGTGGGCACCACACTGGACGATGCGGCGGGGGAGTGCTTCGACAAGATTGCACGTTTGCTCGGCTTCCCCTATCCGGGCGGTCCCCACATCGACCGTCATGCCCGTCTGGGCGACCCCCACGCCATCGCCGTGCCCCAGGGGCTGACAAAGGGCCGGGCCGGAGCCGAGCATCCTTATGACTTCAGCTTCTCGGGGGTCAAGACCGCAGTGGCTCGATGGGTCGAGCGCAGACAGCAGGCCGGGCTCGACATTCCCGTGGATGATGTCTGCGCCTCGCTGGCAGACTCCGTGGCTACCGTCCTTTCCCGCAAGGCCATGGCTGCCTGTCACCGGTTCGACACGGATACCCTGATTGTCGGCGGCGGGTTCTCGGCCAACTCGCAGCTGCGCGGCAGCCTTCAGAAGTTCGGCGACGAGGAGGGCGTCAAGGTCCGTATTCCGAAGATCAACTTGTGCACGGACAACGGTGCCATGGTGGCCATGCTGGGCGTCAATCTGGTTCAGGCCGGCCTGCCTCCCTCTGCTCCTGACTTCTCTATTGATTCAGCCATGCCGATGGACAAGATCCTCATGTAATCGACACGCCAAGTTGTCGGATACGAAGGTCCTGACTATAGTATGGTAATTGTGTTCAGCGAGAGTTGAACGGGACATTCCCGCATAGCTCAGTTGGCAGAGCGTTCGACTGTTAATCGAAATGTCGCTGGTTCAAGCCCAGCTGCGGGAGCTCTCAACCGCCGGTCTTCCGGCGGTTTCTTTATATTGTGCGATTTTTCAGACACATGCAATCCTGTTATTCCCAATGGTCTTGGTTGTTGTCAACACGAGTATCGGGACGATCAGTCTATTGAATTGCTGTTGGAGTCTCCTAATCCAGGAATTGATGATGTCATTTTATTTTGGAGATTCGCTTCTTTCATGACAGCTGAATGATTATGTAGCCTTTCGTTTGGCACCCGGAAGGCACCTTTTCGGTATTGCATGAGGCGACAGACAGGTGCCTGGCCGAATTAGCAACGTTGTACTATTCAGATGATCCATAGTTTTGGAGATGGACGAGAATCATTGACGATAAAGTCAGAACGAAGGAGCCAGACAGTGACGCAAGGGCGGCAAAATCACAGAAGCGGGGCACAGTTCAAGGTGGATGAGGAGCAGGAGTCTACACCCATTGACGATCGCCTCTTCGGATCTTTCGTGGAGCACCTGGGTCGGGGCATCTACTCGGGTATCTATGAACCGGGGCATCCGACAGCAGACGAGCAGGGCTTCCGCCGCGACGTCATGGATCTTGTGAAGGAATTAGGCGTGACAACCATCCGATACCCAGGTGGCAACTTTGTTTCGGGCTATCGCTGGGAGGATGGCGTGGGACCGCGCGAAAGCCGTCCTCGCCGTCTCGATCTGGCCTGGCACTCCGGCGAAAGCAACGAATTCGGCCTGCACGAGATGAGCGACTGGCTGGACAAGCTGGGCGGCAACGAGCTTATGGAGGCCGTCAACCTGGGTACCAGGGGCATGCAGGAAGCCCTGGACCTGCTCGAATACTGCAATGTGCCATCGGGCACCGAGCTGTCCGAACGGCGGCGGGCCAACGGCCATGATCGTCCCTTTGGCATCAAGATGTGGTGTCTGGGCAACGAGATGGATGGCGACTGGCAGATTGGCCACAAGAGTGCACAGGAATACGCTGATCTGGCCAACCGGACGGCTGTGGCCATGCGGATGATCGACCCGGACTTGGATCTGGTTGTATGCGGGTCTTCCTCGCACACCATGCCCACTTTCGGCCTCTGGGAGCGTACAGTCCTGGAGCGCTGCTTCGAAAATGTGAACTTCCTCTCATGCCATGCCTATTACGCACCCAAGAATGGAGACATGGCCAGCTTTCTGGCTTCCGGCGTGGACATGGACAGTTTCATCACCGATGTGGCGGCCATCATCGCCGCCTCGCGTGCCCGGCTGGGCAGCGATCATCAGGTTTTCATCTCCTTTGACGAGTGGAATGTATGGTACCAGGAGGCTCAGGCCAGCAGATCGCCTGAAGGCATCGGCAATTGGCCTCTAGGCTCGCCGCTTTTGGAGGATGTCTATTCGGCAGCAGATGCCGTGGTGGTGGGTGACTTGCTGATTGCCCTGCTCAGGCATGCCGATGTCGTTCATGCAGCCAGCCTGGCCCAGCTGGTCAACGTCATTGCCCCCATCATGACTGAGCCCGGCGGTCCTGCTTGGCGGCAGACCATTTTCTACCCCTTCGCCCTGACGGCTCGTTATGCACGAGGCGGCAACGTGCTCAAGAGTCTGCAAAGCGGCGACACCTATGAGACTTCGCGCTATGGTCAGGTGCCCATGACCGATTCAGTGGCCGTCAGGGGTGCCGACGGTTCACTAAGCGTTTTTGTGGTCAACCGCAGCCCTGACAGTTGTGTTGATTTCAGAATCGCCCTGCCTGAACAGGATCGACGCAGACAAGCCACAGTCAGCACCCTGCATGAGGACGACCCCTCGGCACGCAACACTCTTGAAGACCAGGAGCGGGTCGTCATGCATGCCCGGAAAGACATCAAGATGGATGAGGATGCCTTGAATCTTCAGCTGCCTCCCATCTCTTGGACGGTCATTCATTTGGCTTAAAAGGCCGCTAAAGGCATCTGGGCTGGGAACCCTTTCAAGGTTTTCGGGTATGGTGCCTTTACGGTCCATCTGGATGTGGACGACTGGATATTCGACCACATGCCTCTTTCCGGCTCACGCGGCCTTGGCATCCAATCCATCCTGATGGTGGATGCTCAATCGGGCGTCCACGATGACGGAGGGAAGGTGCACCTATGGCCTGTGCGCGTGACCATAAGAACAAGGGCATCAAACGGATTACCGGCCGGATGCCCATTATGCCTTCCGGCTGTCGGCCTCCTTGGTTTCCCAGGACTCTGCTGGTGCTGATGCTGGCACTGGTCCTGTCGGCCGCAGGACCCACGGCAACTGTCATGGCTCAGCCTGCGCCGACCCTGCCTTCGGCTGGAGTTCCGGCGCAGAACGGTCGAGTTACATCATCGACTGCAGCCTGCCGCCGGGGCTGGCTGTGGCCCCTTGAACCCCTGACTGGAGATAATGCCGCATCGCAGGTTATTATTCGTCCCTTTGATCCGCCGGATCATCCTTGGCTGAGCGGTCATCGTGGGATTGACCTGGCAGCGCAGCTGGGCAGGCGTATCAGGACTCCGGCAGACGGTGTCATCGCCTTTGCAGGTTCCGTAGCAGGCAAGGACGTGGTCTCCATTCGTCACGGCAATCTGGTCTCCACCTACGAGCCTGCGCAGAGCTCTTTGCCGACGGGAACCCGACTTCAGGCCGGCACGGTCTGGGGGAAAGTAGAGGGGGTCTCGGACCACTGTGCTCAGGATTGTCTGCACTGGGGTCTCAAAGACGGTCAAGGCCGCTATTTGAATCCCGGCGCTAAAGTCGGAAATCACAGGATTCGTCTCAAACCCTTATAGCAGTGCCACAGTCGTTCAGATGACGCGCGCGTCTGCAGACCGGGTATATCGCTGGCCCGGGGGAGCGGTTAGAATCGTTAAGCATAACGCCGTTTCAGCAGGGAGTGGTCATGCAGAACATTCAGCAAGAATTCACGCGTCCGCTTGAGGAGCCCATAGATGCCGATGCCAGCGTCTTCTCCCTGCTTGAAGACAGGGTGGTGCGCCTGGGGGACGATCCTTTGATTGAATACCGAAGCGGACGTGAGTGGAACACCATCACGGCCCGTGAGTTCCGGGATCGTGTGGTCGGGCTGGCCAAGGGGCTTATGGCACGAGGGATAGGTCGGGGGGATTCGGTGGCCATCGTCTCGCACACCCGATGGGAGTGGACTGCCCTGGACATGGCTATCCTGTCCATCGGAGCGGTTACGGTGCCGGTCTACGAGACAGACTCGCCCGATCAGATCCGCCGTATCTTCAACGACTCCCACGTGGGCTTGGCCTTTCTGGAGGATGACGATATGAGGGCCCGGGTGGACGCGGTTCGTTCCCAGTGTGCCTATCTGAACGATCTGTATGTGATAACAAGGGGGGCGCTGACCACCATGACCGCCTACGGACGGGCGGTGGACCAGGCAGACTTCCAATCCCGGGCCGACTCGGTGCGAGGCTCCGACTTGGCAACTATCGTCTACACTTCAGGCTCCACGGGCAAGCCCAAGGGCATAGAGATCAGTCACAGCAACATCGTCTTCACCGTTCGTTCGGGTGCTCAGGCGGTTCCTGACATCTGCTTGGGCGAGGGCAGGCGGCTTCTACTCTGTCTGCCTCTGGCCCACGCCTTTGCCCGCTGCCTGCAGTTCTTCGCCATCGCCACGGATCTCACCCTGGGGCTCACCGGGTCCATCCGCAATCTGCTGCAGGACACGCAGACTTTCAAGCCCACCTTCATCCTGGCTGTGCCGCGAATCTTCGAGAAGATCTACAACGCCGCATCCCAGCGGGCCGGCACAGGCGCTAGGGGCAGGATTTTCCTGGATGCTGCAGGGGTGGCCAGGCAGTGGTCCCGTCACCAACAGAACGGCACCCGCGTTCCCATGTCGTTGAAGACCAAGCACCTCATGTACACGGGCACCGTCTACGATCCCATCCTCGAGGCCTTGGGCGGCCGGGTCAAGTATGCCATTTCGGGCGGAGCACCCCTGGACAGGGACATTGCGGACTTCTTCAACGGCATAGGTCTGCCCCTCCTCGAGGGCTACGGCATGACCGAGACCATGGGTCCGGTGACGGTCAACCCTACCAAGGGCTACCGGCTGGGCACCATCGGCTTGCCCATGCCCGGCATCACCGTGGGCATCGACCAGGAGGGCCAGCTCTGTGTCAAGGGCCCCGATGTCTGCATGGGCTACCACAACCATCCAGAAATCACCACCAGGCAGATTCGCGACGGCTGGTTGCTGACCGGCGATCTGGGAAGTCTGGACGAGGACGGGTTCGTTCGGCTGACTGGCCGGCGCAAGGAAATCATCATTACTGCTGGCGGCAAGAACATCTCGCCGGCGCTGCTGGAGACGGCTGTTGAACGTTCGCCCATTATCAGCCACTGCATGGTCATCGGAGACCGCAGGCCATTCGTCTCGGCCCTGATCACCCTCAATTCCGAGGAGGTCGACCGCTGGTTGCGGGACCAGGGCGCTGAGCCCCTGAAAGAGGCCGCTGCGGCTGGGGAGAACCCCATTATCCGCACCGAGGTCGACCGTGCAGTGGACGCGGCCAATGCTCAGGTATCCCGGGCCGAGGGCATCCGCCGCTATCTGATTCTGGACCAGGACTTCACTCGTGAAAACGGTTTGCTCACCGCATCATACAAGCCCCGCCGTCAGGAGGTTCTCAAGCGGTATGAGGATCGGATCGAGCATGAGATCTATGCTCAAAGACCAGCATCGGCAGGTTTGATGTAGCCGGTGTCGATCAGCGTCGCCTTGAGGTTGGATGCCGAAACCGCAACCAAAGGTCTTGACAGACGGTGTAACTGTTTGCCATCCTGATTCACGGTCTGAATCGTATCCATGGCTGGCACCTTCCCCTGGCTGTTGAGGTTGACGCAGGCCTTGGCAATATCACCTGCAAGCCCCAGTCTGTCTTCCAGCCCGGTCATCCACTGCTGTCCATCCACGATTTGGGGGATGTTGTCCGCATAGGCGCCATACCCACTGATGATGGGCCAGGCGGTGTGGTCGTCGGAGGACGTGGATTCTTGGGTCTTGCCCGTGTTCTGCGAAGAATCCGCTTGCGACCCCGACGAATTCTGGCTTGCAGGGCTCTGGGCGGGTTTGGGCACGCGCTGACGGTGCAGATCCTGACGGCCGGCCATGGATCCTACGATGCCGGATATGGAAATTTCCGGGTTGACGTCCGCCGACGAACCTCGATATCCTAAATCCCTGAGCTCAGAGACCACTCCGGAAACGATGAAGTCGTTCATGGCCAGAATGCCGTCTACCTCGGTATGGGATTTGGCGTCGTCGTTCATGGATAGACGGGTTGCCAGCTCTTTGCCTGTAGCCGAGGCATCCTTGCCTGGATCGAAGGCGACAGCCTGCCAGTCCCGTTCGGTACTGTCGGCCTGCAGGCGTCCCGAGGGACTGTCGGCCCTTCCATCCTTGAAATATGGACCTAGCACCTGCCAGATTCCGGCGAAGGCCTGGGCGGGGAAGGAATTCTGATCCTCTTGCTGGTCCTGTTCAGCCTGGTTGGCTTCAGCACCCGTGTCAGTAGAGGATACATCAGAGGATGCATCGGCCGGACGGTTCGGCAGCAGGATCTCGATGCGGCAGGGGTTGTCCTTGCTGGCCTTGTCCAGCTCCAGCTTGCTGGCCAGCTTCTCCGCCTGCATCTGACCAATGGCCCGTGCGTCAGACAACTGTACGAATAGATCCGGCTGAATGCCCGGTACCTGGTTGGCCATCAGCACCACGTGCATGCCCGCACCAGCAGCCAGACGCAGAGACGAGACCAGACGCGAACTCGCCTTGTCTTTGGCATCGACATCCAGTGACTTGCTGATATAGTCGCCATACTGGCGGGTAATGGAGTCTGGCGAGGTCATGGGTGCCACCACCAATGTGGTCGGCTCTGAGGTCTTTTCGGTCTTGCGCTCCGAAAGACGGTTGACCACGTAATCCTGCAGTTCCTTGCTTTGATCCTCCAGATTCCCGCTGGTGTATGCGTCGATGCGCTTGCTGGAAAGATGCTCCTTGGTCAGTGCCGACTTGAGCTCTGGAACCAGGGCGGCCCATTTGTTGATGGGTGTGTGCTGGGAGAGGGTGATGCCGTCAGAGGGAGTGAAAATGGCCACCCGACCGGGTACTTCGGCAGTTGCCGTGGAGGTCGCCTGGCTCTGCGGGGCGGTCGGGGATTGTCTCCCCCCGCTTATGGCTGGACCGCAGGCACTTGCTGATGCGACCATGACCAGGCATGCCAGCAGGGTCATCAAGCCGGACAAATGCCGTGCAAAGCCGGTCTTCTTCACATTCGCTCCTTCGTCCCGACAGAGCCCGACTCTGGCCGGGTCCCGAGCAACCATTGTATGGCTCCCGGGCTGGAGCGTATGGAGCCTCCTTGCTTTTGTGACAAGATTCTCGCCGAGGGGCAGACGGTCAAGACCGATCCGAACAGATTAACCGTTTGCAATAGCTGGGAGATGATGCTCTGTGTGATGATCTGTTAGTCCGCCTTGCTGTCCCTGGCCTCTGTCGCAGCTGAAATCATACGTTCGGCAAGGGCATGGTCCAGGGCATCCATGAAGCCCTCGGTGTCCAGCCAGGGCTGATCAGGACCGACCAGGCTGGCCAGATCCTTGGTCATGCGGCCGGAGCGCACGGTCTCGATAACCACAGTTTCCAGAGTTCGCGCAAACCAAGCTACCTTGGGCGTATCATCCAGCCGAGCCCGTTGCTTGAGTCCGCCGGTCCAGGCAAAAATGGAGGCGATCGGGTTGGTAGAGGTGGTTTCGCCCTTGAGCCATCGCCGGTAATGCCTGGTCACGGTCCCATGGGCAGCCTCGGCTTCTACAGTTTGCCCGTCGGCCGTCATCAGCATGGAGGTCATAAGGCCAAGAGACCCGAACCCTTGAGCTATTGCATCAGACTGGACATCACCGTCGTAATTCTTGCAGGCCCAGACGTATCCTCCCGGCCACTTGAGCGAGGAGGCCACCATGTCGTCGATCAGCCGATGCTGATAGGTCAGTCCCTCTTCCTCGAACCGACTCTGGTATTCCTGCTCGTAGACCTGGGCGAAAATATCCTTGAACCGACCGTCATAGGCCTTGAGGATGGTGTTCTTGGTGCTCAGGTAGACCGGATAGCGCCTTTGCAGGGCATAGTTGAAGCAGGAACGCGCGAAGTCACGGATGGAATCATCAAGGTTGAACTGCACCTGGGCCACGCCCGGACCCGGGTAGATGGTCACCTGTCTGGTCACCGGGTCGCTCCCGTCATCAGGAGTGAACACGACGCTTAGTTTTCCCGGCCCGGGAACGGTGAAATCAGTCGCCTGGTACTGGTCGCCGAAGGCATGGCGGGCCACCACAATGGGTTTGGTCCATCCGGGAACCAGCCGGGGAATATTGTCGATGACGATGGGCTCGCGGAAGATGGTTCCACCAAGGATGTTGCGGATGGTGCCGTTGGGCGACTTCCACATGCGCTTAAGACCGAATTCCTTTACGCGGGCCTCGTCCGGGGTAATGGTGGCGCACTTGACTCCCACCTGCTCGCGTTGAATGGCCTGAGCCGCCTGCACGGTGACCTCGTCGTCGGTGGCATCCCTGTTGCGGATGCCCAGGTCGTAATAGTCCAGGTCCACGTCCAGATAGGGCAGAATCAGCCGTTCCTTGATCATTTTCCAGATGACCCGGGTCATCTCGTCACCGTCGAGCTCGACGAT
>NZ_JBVPQK010000020.1:0-19602 GCF_058197115.1 Bifidobacterium sp. POST2/T3 (B1) | reverse complement strand
CATTGATTCTCTCCCTTCTCCAGATCCAAGGGCCCCAGCTGGCGGAAACGGTCGGCAATCCGCTCGGGGGTGGTGTCCGACACCCAGGCGGCCATGCCCGACTCGGACCCGGCAAGATACTTGATTTTGTCCACGGCACGGCGGAAGGAGAAGAACTGCAGGTTGAGCCGGTAGTCCTCCCGCCGCGGATCGTGCAGCGGGGCCTGATGCCAGGCGGCGATGTAGGGCAGGTCCATCCCCTTGCCGTCGCCCTTGTCGAAGAAGGCGTTGCCCCGCTTGAGCAGGGTGGAATACATGACGGCCAGATCCCAGCGCTCCTGGTCGTTCAACTGGTCCAGACTCAGGATCCCGTCCCGCACAGGGGCCATGTGGACTTCCAGGGGCCAGCGTGCAGCGGCGGGCACGTAGGCCACCCAGGTGGCGTTGCGGAAGACGACACGTCGACCGGAATCCAGCTCAGCCTTGAGGATGTCCGCCAAAAGGTTGCCGCCGGTGCGTTCACGATAGTCGGCGCACTGCCTCAGCTCCTGCTCCAGCCGGGGGGCGATGAAGGGATAGCAGTAGATCTGTCCGTGGGGGTGGGCAAGGGAGACACCGATCTCCTGCCCATGGTTCTCGAAGGGGAAAATCTGTTCGATGCCCTCCATGGCCGAGATCTCTGCAGTCCGGAAGGCCCAGGCCTCCACCACCGTCCGCAGACGGGAGACCGGCAGATCGGCAGGCAGCGCGTGCTCGTCAGGGTCAAAGCAGACCACCTCACAGCGTCCGTTGGCCTCGCGCACCGGCCATAGGGGGTTGCCGTCCACCAGGGAGGACTGGTCGGTCGCCTGCGTATTGGGCACCTGCATCATGGAGGGGAAGCGGTTCTCGAAGATCGCCACGTTGTAGTCCACATCGGGAATCTCCCCATCCTGGTAGGGGTCTCCGGGCTTTCTGGCGGCCAGGGGGTTGCCCTTGGCTGTGGCCTGGGGACCGGCGGTGATGGGCCGGTTCATACGGGCTGTAGCCATAGGGATCCAGTCTCCGGTCAGAGGATCCCGGCGCATCTGCGGCGGTTGGAAGGGCACCGTCCTGCCCTCCTGATCCTGATGGGGAGCGAACCGGTCGGTCAGGGGACGAGGGTCATCCAGGCGTCTCGTCTTGCGGCCGGAGACATACTCGGGATCATCATCCAAGTAGAAAAACCGACGCCCGTCGGCCAGCCTGGTAGGGGTGATGCGGATGTGCTCTCTGGCATAGTCGCCGGGAACATACCGCTGGGGGACATACTGCTCTGATTTCATGCTGCTCCTTCATCGTCCGTGATGATTGACAATCCATGACAACCCGCTATGGCAACCGGCGCATCCCTGGGTGACTGCCCGCTCATCCGGCATGGTCCGCTTCCCCGGCCGCAGGCCCGGACCCACCGGAGGATCCGTCTTGAGCCTGGCCCTCCTCGGGGTTGACCGGCACCAGAACCAGCCGCTTGACAAGGGACCGCGTGGCCTCGGCCGACTCCTGGTCCAGCTGGTCGTCGGTGATGACGGTGTCCACCTGGTCGAAGGAGGCGAACAGGGACAGGGATGTGCAGCTCCACTTGGTGTGGTCGGTCAGGATGATGGTCCGGTCGGCGATGTCCATCAAGGCCATATCCGTAGCCGCCTCCAGGGAGTTGGGCATAAGGAAGCCACGAGGGATGGAAACCGAGTGGGTGCCCAAAAAGACCGTGTTGACCCGCAAGGAGGCGATGACCTTGTCCGCAATAGGGCCTACCAGGGAGTTGGACCGGGTGATGACGCCGCCGGTGACGATGACCTCCACGTCCTTGCTCTCCATGGCCTGGACCAGTTCGGCCACGGGAATGGAATTGGTCAGCAGGGTCACGCCGGCGCACTGGCGGCTCTCCAGGAGGTGCTGGGCGAAGACATAGGCCGTGGTCCCGCCCCCGATGGCGATGACGTCGCCCGGCGAGACATAGTCGATGGCACGACGGGCGATGGTGTCCTTGAGACCCATGTCCATCTGTGACTTGACCGAGAAGAGCGGCTCAGCCAGAAGCGAGCTGGTGGTGACGGCCCCTCCGTGGACCCTTTTGAGCAGGCCCTTGTCTGCCAGGTCGGCAATGTCCCGGCGAATGGTCATGGCTGAGACGCCCAGCTCCTTGGAGAGGGCGGTAATACGGACTGCGCCACGAGTACGCAACCGGTTCAATATCAGGTGTTGGCGTTGTGACGATATCATTCGAACATTATCGCACACATTCGCCCAAATTGGCAAGCTGGTAATCGGACTGCGGTCGCCATTACCAAGCAGGGGCGAAAAAACGACATTTCTTCGACGTTGGAACCATTCTTCCATACACCTGAAGCCAGCCAAAGCTCTTGCAGGAATCTATTCATCAAGGCGTAATTGATCCTTCAAATCTCCAAAAGATGCCTGCAGGGTCGCTTAAGAAAGCGAACACGAATGTAACCCGATGTCAGTTTCGACGGGTCAACCGCTCAAGTCCCCACAGGGTTACCTGGGCCATGGCCTCCAGAACAATCCCCGTATCCATCTTCGAGCTGCCGCGAACCCGCTCCACGAAGACTATAGGTACTTCGACCACGCTAACGCCCATGGCCTGGACTCGACGCAGCATATCCACCTGGAAGACGTAGCCGCTGGATCGAACCCTTCCCAGATCGATCCGCCTCAGCACGTCCGCTCGATAGACCCGCAGGCCGGCAGTCATGTCCCGTACGGAGGACCCCAGGGCGGTGCGTGCATACCAGGATCCCACACGCGAGATCAGATCCCGATACCAGGGCCAATGTTGAGTGCGGCCTCCGCGCACCCGGCGCGAGCCGATGACCAGGCCCGGATGTGCATGGCCTCGGGCCACCGCCAGCATCCTGGCCAGATCCTGGGGCCGATGGGAGCCGTCCATGTCCATCTCGCAGATCAGGTCATAGCCGTGCTCCAACGACCAGCGGAACCCCTGTATGTAGGCTGGACCCAACCCACGACGGGCATTCCGATGGATGACATGCACGCGAGGATCGCGGCTGGCCATATCCTCGGCCATAGCGCCAGTGCCGTCCGGCGAGCTGTCGTCTACGACCAGGACATCGACCTCAGGACAGCAGGCAAGCAGCTGAGGAAGGATCACCCCGATGTTGTCAGCCTCCTGATAGGTGGGCATGACCACAATGGTCCCTGCTCCGCCGCGAACAGCGTCCATGGCTGCTCTCAGCGTGCGATGCCGTAGGCCCCGCGCCTGTAAGGCTCAGGGTAAGGGGTCTGCTGAGCGGACAGTCCCAGTTTATAGGCGGCCCTGAGCGGCCAGTAGGGGTCACGCAGGCTGGCTCGACCAATCTCGACCGCATCAGCCAAGCCCTTGCGTACAATCCGGTTGGCTTGCTTGGGCTTGGTGATCAGCCCCACCGCCGTGGTGGGAATCAGCACTTGGCTGCGCACCTGATAGGAGAAAGGCACCTGGTAGTTGGGGGCGGCCGGAATCTCCACGCCTGGCACCAGACCCCCGGTGGAAACGTCAATCAGATCCACCCCGTGCAGCTTGAGCACCTTGGCAGTACGGATGGTCTCGTCCAGGCCCCATCCGCCAGTGGCCCAGTCAGTGGCGGACATGCGCACCAGCAGGGGCATGCCCGAGGGAATGACCTCGCGCACGGCATCGGTCACCTGGATCAGCAGGCGCATCCTGCCAGAAAGGTCCCCTCCGTATTCATCGTTGCGTCGGTTGATCAGAGGGTCGAGGAATTGGGAGAGCAGGTAGCCGTGGGCGGCATGCAGCTCCACTCCCAGGAAGCCAGCCTGAACGGCTCGTACCGCAGCAGAGCGAAAATCAGCCACAATGGAGGCTATCTGAGCCCGCGAGAGCTGAACCGGGACCGCCATCTTCCCAAAGGCGATGGGGCTGGGGCCTACGGGCTGCCAGCCGCCCTCGGCCACAGGCACGGTGGCATTGATATAACCCATGGAAGAGCACCCGGAGGAGCCCTTGCGCCCCGAGTGGTTGAGCTGGACGACAGGAACCGCCCCAGCGGCCTTGACATCCCGGACGATGCCCTGCCAGGCCCTGGTCTGCTCGTCGTTCCACAGCCCTACATCGCAGGGCGAGATCCGCCCCTGGGGATCTACGGCCGTGGCCTCCCCGATGACGACTCCGAAGCCACCCAGGGCCCGAGACACATAGTGCTGATAATGGAAGTTGGTAGGAACTCCGTCGTGCCGCAGGACCGAATAGGTGTCCATGGGCGGCATCCAGATCCTGTTGCGGATATGCTGATCTCGCAGTTCCATGGGCTGGAAGAGCGCGGGCAGGGCCCTCTCCCGCCTTCTGCCTGACTTTGATTTCCCAGCCTTTTTGTCTCTCTTATCCTTCTTGCCCTTCTTGAAGGATTTGATCGCCTTGCCAGACTTCTTCCTGCCGTCGGCGACACCCGACTCAAAGGGCCGGATCGGTTTGGACACATCCAGCCTGCCAGAGCCGCTCACTGGTCCTGGCATTGCCTGATCTTCCTTGACCCGGCCGTCGGCCCGAGGGGCCTTGTCATCCAGCTCCGAATATTCCTGGACCATCAGTTCCTGCCTCTCCCGGCGGGCGGCCGCACCCCTCGTGGTCCGCCCGTTGACGAATCCCTAATGGTCACTATTGTAGGCACAGGCCCTGGTCCTCTGGCGAATCCACCGTCTGTGATCGCTCCGGACTGGCTCCTCTGGTTCCCTTGTTGTTCCCCTTGGCCGTGACGGTTAGGTCTGTCACTGTCTGCCCGTGGACCGTTGCTGGAGCTGCTGGGATGGCTGAGACTGCTGGACCCCGCCGGTGAAGCGGGGATCGGGATTGCCGTAGGAATTGTCCGGCTGGATATTGGCTGCGGCCAGGTAGGTGTTCATGAAGTCCTTCCAGGCCGGGGCGGCGATGGATACGCCGTCCCAGATGTGGAAGAACCGTCCGTTGATGGTCTTGTTGTTGAAGGAGACCTGGCCCTCCGCATTGCCCACAGTGACGAAGGCAGCCACCTGGGGTACGAATCCGCCGGTCAGCATGTACTTGTCCTCATGGGTGCCCGTCTTGGCAAAGGTCTTGCGGCCCCCGTCCAGCTGGGCCACGGACGCCACGCCTCCGGGCTGGACCACGCCCTGGTTAATGGCATAGGCGGTGGTCTCGGCGATGCCCGGGTCAATGGCCTGATGGCAATTGGCCTTGGGCACCTTGATGGACCGATTGTTCTTGTCGACCACCTTGGTCATGGCGATGGGGCTGCAGGCCACGCCCTTGGCGGCAATGGTGGCGAAGACATTGGCCATGGTCAGGGGGGAAGCCTGGACCGCTCCGATCACCATTGGCGGCTGGAAGCTGTTGGCCGAGTGGATGTCCATCTGGTCCTTGGGCGAATTGTGGTAGCCCATGTCCTTGGCTGTATCCGCTATGCTGCACAGGCCGATCTGCTGGGCCATGGAGGCCTGGGTGGTGTTGTGCGAGCGGATCAGGGCCTGCAGGGGGGTCTCCGGCGAGGTGGTGCCGCCGCTTGCATTTTCCACATGCCAGCTGCCGGTGCCGAACCCGTAAGGGGTGCCGTCAGCCTCAGTGCAGGCGAATGTGGTCTCTGGGTAGCTGGTGGATGTGCGCAGGGGCTGGTTGATGGACTTGCCGGCCTTCATCCAGGCCACCATGTTGATGGGCTTCCAGGAGGAGCCCACGGGGAAACCCCAGCCGCCGCCGTCCTGCTGGTCCACTGCATAGTTGATGGCCGTGCGGGTGCCGCCGCCGGAGTTCTGGGTGGCATCGTAAATGCGGTTGATGCCGAAGCCCAGGACCTCGCCGGTGCCCGGGCGAATGGCCGCCATCGTGACCTCAAAGCCGGTCGGATCATCCACGGGGATGGTGTCCCGGGCCGCCTTCATGGCTGCAGCGTTGGCGTTGACGTCCATTGTGGTGTAGATGTCCAGACCGCCCTCCTTGAGGAGCTTGTTGCGCTCCTCCTGGCTCTTGCCAAACTCCTTGGAGTTGAGGATTTGCTTGGTCACGTAGTCGCAGAAGAAGGCCGCGTCCCCAGCCGCCTGGCAGCCGGCGTCCGCGGACTGCACATGCAGCATCTGATCCAGCGGCTTGGCCTTGTACTCGTCATACTGGCGCTGGGTGATGTAGTTCTCCTGGCGCATCAGATCCAGGACGATGTCCCGCTGCTCCTGAGATGCCTTGACGTTGACGGTGGGATCGAAGCGGGCGGGATTCTTGGTCACGGCGGCGATGGTCGCGGCCTCGCCCGGATCCAGGTCCTTGGCCGACTTGCTGAAGTAGCGCCTGGCCGCCGACTCAACCCCATAGACGTTGGTGCCGAACTGAGCGATGTTCAAATACCCTTGAAGAATCTCGGCCTTGGAGTACTTCTTCTCCATCTGCACCGCAATCAGCATCTCCCGCATCTTGCGGGCTATGGTCTCCTCCTGGGCGTGGTACTCGGCGATGGGGTCGTTGTTCTCCGCAGCCTGGCTCATGAGCACGTTCTTGACGTACTGCTGGGTCAGGGAGGAGCCGCCCTGTGTATCACCCTGCTTGATGTAGGTCTGGATGAAGGCCCTGAGCACGCCCTGGGTGTCCACGCCGGCATGCTCGAAGAAACGACGGTCCTCGCGGGCTACCACAGCCTTCTGCATGTACCCGGAAACGTCCTTGATGGGCACCACAATCCTGTTTTGCGCATAGAAGGTGGCGATGACCGTATGCCCGTCGGAGGCGTAGAGGCGAGACTGCTGAGGCAGATCGTTCACGTTGAAGTCGATGTTGTCCGTCTTCAGTGCAGGCATCAGATTCCTGGAGGCGGCGTTGATGCCGAAGACAACGGGAGACAGGAAACCAGAGACGACCACGCCACCTGCGATGCAGAAGATGAGGTAAGCCAGCAGCAGCGTGAAGAAGCGCCTGACCGACATGGATTTCTTTTGTTCGGGCATGGTCTCCATCCTAGGCCGTCGGCTCTACCGAACAGTGGCGTTTACATGCGCGAGCGTCGAATCAGCGGTCCAGGCTGGAAGATGATGATGGTACGGCCCTTGCGAGAGATCCATCCCCGGTTGGAGAAGTCCATCAGGGCCTTATTGACGGTCTCCCGTGAGGCGCCGACCAGCTGGGCCAGCTCCTCCTGAGTCAGATCGTAGGGGACCATCAGCCCCTGCTCGAAGGGCTCACCAAAGCGTGTGGCCAGATCCAGCAGGGTCTTGGCCAGGCGGGCCGGCACGTCCAGAAAGACCAGGTCGGAGATGCGCTCGTTGTCGGTCCGCAGACGGTGGGCCAGCACCTGAAGCATGTCCACAGCCACCTTGGGATGCTGGTTGAGCCAGTCGAAGAGGGTATCGTGGTCCAGTGCCGCCACCTTGGTCTTGTTGACCATGACCACGGCAGAGGCTGTACGCGGCCCACCGGAAGGGTCAAAGACGGGAATTTCGCCCAGGATCTCCCCGCGCCCGTGGATGCTGAGCAGCTGGATGCGACGGTCGGGCGACTGGCGGACCAGCTTGACCCGGCCCTCCTCCAGCAGATACATGCGGTGGTCGGTGTCACCCTGTCGAAAGACCGTGGACCCCTTGGCGTATGTGGACTCGTGCATGGTACCCAAAAGCTGGTCGGCGTCCAGCCTGGGCACTTGTTTGAATAAGGCGGTCTGCCTGAGGGCGTTCCCGTCATCGGGAATCTCATTGGGCTTGTGAACCGCCATACTCCGCACTCCTTTTTGCCATGTCTGGCGGGTCTGCACCGACTCGCGTATGGTTGATGACCTCACGCCGGGTTCGACGCGACTGAGCACGATTATACCCACACACATCAACCCCCTTGCCTGGTCAGGCGATCTGGGCGGTCCACTCCTCACGGCCGTAGCGCTGCCCGGCCAAAGTACGGGCTCGCTGCTCAACCTCGGGCGCAGGCTTAGAGATGCGCAGATCCTCTACCAGGGAGGGCAGGGTATCCAGAAGAATATCGATCAGGGATTGACGGGACAGACTGGTCTGCCTGTCGATGGGATCCACCCGGCTTCTGACCGAGGTTACGGCCTTGTCATGGAACTTCTCCGGGTCCACGTTGAGCACCTGGGCCATCAGGTCGGCATCCACCGAATAAGAAAGCGTGGTGTGGTGGAGCAACCCGCCCGGTCCGTAGGAGCCTGCTGGCAGCCTTCTCTGAGCGGCGCCCCCCATCTTGCCCCGCGGGGAGGCGATGTCATTCATGCCCTGCCATCCGGCCTGAATCCCTTGCATGCGCAGACCACGGACCAGCCAATAGTCGCAGATCCGATAGGAGTCGATCAGGTCGGTTCCTTTGACAAAGTCCAAGGGCAGATAGAGGGAATAGGTAATGGCCCGGTCGGGCTGAATGACCATGGTGCCACCACCGGTGCAGCGGCGGACCAGGGTAAAGCCCAGACTGCGCGCCCGCTCGACGTGGACCTCTCTGCTCAGGGACT
This sequence comes from Bifidobacterium sp. POST2/T3 (B1), assembly GCF_058197115.1. Lineage (NCBI taxonomy): Bacteria > Bacillati > Actinomycetota > Actinomycetes > Bifidobacteriales > Bifidobacteriaceae > Bifidobacterium > Bifidobacterium sp. POST2/T3 (B1). The sequence goes on along the minus strand of NZ_JBVPQK010000020.1, from coordinate 11,155 downwards.
GGAAGCGCCCCAGGATCACCGCCGGTGCCGACCAGTTCCAGATGCGCAGAGTGGGTGGCAGCTGGCCCTGAGCCACGGCATCATTGAGAGCCTGGTCCATGGCCATCTGCATGACCGGCTGACGTGGACTGTCCCTGATCAGGTCCAGTTTTAGGCCAGACCAACGGCGGCGGCATTCGGCCTCGTCCGGCTGGGACCGCCTGGAAGAGGTCTGGTCCGAGACGGACGGCAGCTGGTCGGACTTCCCCTGTCTTTGGATAACCAACCCATCAGGCAGAGCGCGCTCCAGAGCGGTCACCAGGCTCCATGGAGACACACCGACTACCCGTTGACCGTCCCCTTCTGCCATGACCCTGTCCAGCCTTTCCAGAGCCAAACCAGGGTCCAAAGGCAACGGGAGGTCGCAGATTGCGGATTCCAGCCGGGATACCGGCCCATGAACCCCTCCGGATTCCTGAGAGGCTGACGGGGCTGGCTCAGCGAAGAAGTCGCCGTCAATCCTGCATGAGGAAATGACCGGACGCGAGTCGGATCCCTGGCCCAGGGTCAGGGTTACGGCCGCCAGTTTGCCGCCCATCTGCTTGCCGACGCCGCGCAGACAGGCCGGATTCAATCCGTCAGCTCCCATCCGCGAGCGTCACGATGCCAGAAGGAGCCGGCCGAGGATGTCAGAATCAGGATGCCTTCGATAAGCCCCCAAATCATGGCGATGGTCGGCCCGATGAAGAAGAAGGGGAAGCCGATCAGGGTGAGCATGAGCTGAGCCACACCCCGGCCGGTCCTGCCCAGGTAGAAGTTGCCCACGCCGAAGCATCCCAGAAAGATGCTGAGCAACCCGGCTGCCAGCTTGCTGTGCGGGGTGGGCGATATCGGGTAGGCTCCCCTGCCGTTGGGCATTGCCCCCGGATACCCTCCCTGGGGCATGACCGGGTAGGGCCAGGGCATGGAAGTCTGGGGAGGATACTGCCCGCCGGGATACTGATTGCCGGGATACTGGCCCATCGGGTATTGATTGCCCGGATACCCGCCCTGGGGGTATTGACCAGCCGGATACTGGCCGGGATAGCCCGGTCCCGGCTGATAGGGCCTTTGTGGATTCTGAGCGCCAGGATACTGTCCGTCAGGATAACGGCCATCTGAATACTGCCCAGCAGGATATTGCTGACCTGTTGGATAACCGGCGGTCGGATACTGATTAGGCCGGTAGGGCCCCGTCTGATAGGCCCCAGGATTTTGGCCGCCATTCTGAGGGGCAAACGGGTATCCGGAATCGTACCTCTGCCCTGTCGGATACCCGCCATGGGGATACTGGCTAGTGGGATATTGACCGGCCTGATACGGATTCTGATTCCCTCCGCCAACGTCATGGCCAGCTGGATAGCCCGCAGTCTGCCGCTGACCGTCAGCTGCACCGGCAGGGGTATCCCCGCCGACAGGATCCCGATGCTCAGGCGGTACCTGCGGGGATGGGGAGGTGCCGAAACCAGGATTTCCTGTCGGCGTATCGTTGGACTGCCGGTCGCCCGGCTGAGGGGCATCATCCATAGTCATGCCCTCCAGTCTAGCCGCCATCCGGCCCGATTACAGCCGGGCCAGAATATCCTTGCCAATCTGCTCCGTACTCCGCTGGGTGGAGCCGGACCGCTCGATATCGTCCTCCACAGCACGCTCAATGCTGGCCGCCTCGCTCTCAAAGCCCAGATGATCCAGGAGCATACCCGCCGAGAGAATGGCCGCCGTGGGGTTGGCAATCCCCTTACCGGCGATGTCAGGGGCGGACCCGTGGATGGGCTCGAACATTGATGGGTAGGTGCCCGAGGCGTTGATGCAGCCGGAGGCCGAGTAACCCACACCCCCCACCACAGCTCCCGCCTCGTCGGTGAGGATGTCTCCGAAGAGGTTGTCGGTCACGATCACGTCAAAGCGGCTGGGCTCGGTCACCATGAATATGGTGGAGGCGTCGATGTGCAGGTACTCACGCTCCACGTCGGGATACTCCTGGCCCACTTGATCCACCAGCCGCTGCCACATGTCTCCTGCGTTGGTCAGCACATTCTTCTTGTGGACCAGGGTCAGGCGGCGGCGACGCTTCATGGCCAGTTGGAAGGCATAGCGGATGACCCGTTCCGCTCCGTAAGCCGTATTGATGGAGACCTCGGTGGCCACCTCCTGGGGGGTGCCCCGGCGAATGGAACCGCCGGCCCCGGCGTAAAGCCCCTCGGTGCCCTCCCGCACGACTACGAAATCGATGTCTCCCGGATTGGCCAGGGGCGACACCACGCCCTTGTAGAGCTTGGAAGGCCTCAGATTGATGTATTGATCCAGTTCGAAACGCATTTTAAGCAGCAGTCCACGCTCCAGGATGCCGGCCTTGATCCGCGGGTCGCCGATGGCCCCCAAGAGGATGGCATCCTGCTGCTTGAGCCTGTCCAGATCCTCGTCGGGCAGAACGGCTCCATCACGCAGGTAACGCTCAGCGCCCAGGTCGAAATCCTCATAACGGATATCAGCCTTGCCCCGGGTCACCTTTTCCAGGACGGCTTGTGCCTGGGGTACGATCTCCTTGCCGATGCCGTCACCGGCAATGACCGCAATGTGATATGTTTTCTGCTTGCTATTTGTCATACCCCGAGCATAACGAGCCAGCCAAGGCCCTTTCATGACCCCGACCGAATCCCGGACAGACCAGGATCAGCGGCTTTCGGGGACCATGATGGACAGGCACCAGGCATTCTCGAAGGCCAGCTCCTCCCATTGCCGGTAACGTCCGCTAATGCCCCCGTGGCCTGCCTGGACCTCGATTCTGATCAGCGCATCGGCCCTCACCTGCGGCTCCTGCAGCCTGGCCACCCACTTGAGCGGCTCCACGTAGAGCACGCGGGTGTCGTTCATGGATGTGGTCACCAGGATGGCAGGGAAGTGGTCACTGCCGAAGAGCCGGCGCCTACTATCAGCATCAGGAACGTTCTCGTAGGGCGAGTAGGAACGCATATACCGGTAGACCTGCTGATCATGCAGGGGGTCTCCCCACTCGTCCCATTCGGTCACGGTCAGCGGCAGGTTCGGATCCAGGATGCTGGTCAGCGCATCCACAAAAGGCACATCCGCCTCGATGCCGGCATAGAGCTGAGGGGCCATATTGGCCACGGCCCCCATCAACAGCCCGCCGGCCGACCCGCCGTTGGCCACGGTATGACGGGGATCCGCCCAACCCTGAGCCTGCAGAGCGGCAGTGACGTCGAGGAAGTCCAGGAAGGTATTGACCTTGTGCAGCCGGCGGCCCTGCTCGTACCAGGCGCGGCCCATCTCCCCGCCGCCGCGCACATGTGGGACGGCGTAGAGCACTCCCCGGTCCAGCAGGCTGAGCCGACCGGTGGAAAAGCCCGGTTCCTGGCTGATTTCGTAAGCCCCATACCCGGTGATGAACATGGGTGCAGACCTATCCGGATCCTGGTCCGGCCAAGGACGGCGCTCGGGATGGTCGGGAGCCTGGATGACCGTGTCATCGGGCCCGGTCCTCCCGCTGGCGTCCAGCGCCGGATGCATGCCCCGCCGCCAGACCAGCGAGACCGGCACTAGGGCCCCATCCCTGACGCGGACCAGAATTCGACGCTCGGCGTAGCGCTCGGGTTTAAAGTCGCCTAGAACCCGAGCCCGCTTGAGCAGCCGATCCACACCCCGGACTGGATCCAACTCCCGCAACTCGGCTGGGGTTCCATAGCTGCCCCGGATGTAGCGCAGCCCGGGAGCCTGGTAGGAGGGGTTGTCCGTGGGGCCGATGCTGTAGAGACGGTCAATGCCGTTCTTGGCCCGGTCGGGCAGGACCTCACGGAAGCGCCAGGGCCGACCCGCCCGCAAATCCTCCAACGCCTGGTCCTTGGCGATGACGGCCATGTGGGGCAGGCTGTCGGCCCGGTAGGTCAGGACCACGAAGCTGCGGTGGATGCCCAACCCTTCGATGCCCAACCCGCGAGCGCCCTGCAGGATGGCGGGATTGCCCGGGTCCCGATAAGGCTTCTCGGGCGGCAGAGAGGACAGGTCTCCGGAGCCTTCGCAGCCATAGGGGCTGCCCTGTGCCAGCCGCACCCCCTCTCCCAGGCGGAAGGGCGGACGGTGGCTGCGCAGATCGATCAGGTCCACCTCGAAGTTGGGGTTGTTCACATTGTGGTAAACCACGGCCACCGGCAGGTCCTCCCCCGCCGGACCGGCATTTTCGAACCGGGCCAGGCTGATGTCGTACTCGACCCCCTCCTTGCGGGGGATCAAGGGCACAAACTCACCCTGCGGATCCTTCAGGTCCAGCATGAGCACCTCACTGGTGGTCTTGGACCCGGTGGCAATCAGCATGGCGGATTCGTCGTAGCTCAGGCCCAGCCCCACCCAGAAGCGCTCATCGTCCTCCTGGTAGACCATGACATCCTGATCGGCCGAGGTGCCCACCTTATGCCTCCAGACCGTGTCCGGACGCCAGGCCTTGTCCAGGCCGGTGTAGAAGACCCAGCGGCCGTCGGGGGTCAGCACTGCCCCCGAGGAGACCTGGTCAATCCGATCAGGCAGGTCTCGGTTCTCGGCCAAATCCCGGATGCACAGGTCGTAGCGCTCATTGCCTTTGGTGTCCAGTCCATAGAGCATCCACCGGCCGTCGGCGCTCAGGTCCAGGCACCCCAAGGAGAAAAAGTCATGCCCCTTGGCCTCGGCATTGGCATCGAAGATGACCTCCTCGCCCGGCATGGACCCGGGCGCCGCATCGGCCTCGACAGCAGGAGGATCCCAATCATCATGGTCGCGCACCGGCAGGCGGCACTGCACCCCATACTCCTGGCCCTTGAGCGTGCGGGAGAAGTACCAGTAGCCGTGCATCCGGGTGGGCACCGACATGTCGGTCTGCTGTACCCGGTCGGTGAACTCCTTGAGCAGGGTGGCCCGCAAACCCTCCTGACCGGCAAGCCGTTCCTGGCAGTATCGGTTCTCATCACGCACATAGGCCTTGGTGGCCGGATCCTCACGGTTGCGCATCCACTCGTAAGGATCTTCGAAGTGATCCCCATGGAAGCATCGATCAGAGGGACGGCGTTGTGCACGTGGAGGAACGGGATTGACGGCCGAAAAACTCATGGGGCGATTATATTCGGGCACAACGACGCAGATAGGGCAGCAGGGTTCGCATCAAATTGGCGCCTGTGGTCCCGTAAAAGACCGGCACCTCCGTCACTGGCATCGGCTGGGTGGCAGTGCGTTTGATCAAGTTTCCAAGCCCGGTTTCCTGAGGACTCAGCTGACGGATGCCAATGGCCAGGACGCGGCCCGGATATTGCCGTACCACCTGGGCGAAGGTGGAGGGATCGCTCTGCCCGTCATCGCCCATGAGCACGAAGCGCATCTTGGGAAAGTCGGCCATGAGCTGGCGGATGAACTCCATCTTGTGCTGCACGATGGAGGGTACGAAGGTCTTGGGCCTGGGATCCAGATCTCGCAGCAACAAGGGGCCAGCCGGAAAGCCGTGGTCGCGGATGAAAGCGCGTATGGATCCCTCCACATTCCAGGGCGAGGCCGACAGGTAGAAGAAAGGCATCCGGGGGTCCAGATCGCGGATGCGGTTGTAAAGCACGGCCATGCCCGGCACCGAAGACCGTCGGTGCGGGTTTGACAAAAGCAGGTTCCAGGCAGCCTTCCAATGATTGGGCACTTGGCTGATCATGATGGTGTCGTCCACGTCGGAGATGACGCCGACAGGAGTCTGACCGGGCACGATGTATAAAGGCGCGTCGACGGGCCGGCGGCCCCGCACCTGGTAGGAGACCCGGTGCACGCCCGGGGGCAGCCGATGCTCGGCCACCAGATCCAGGTAGCCCGATCGGTCGGAGAAGACGGCATCCGCACTCAGGCTGCGGCTTGGATCTACGGCATCGTAGACCGAGGAATCGCCCACCTGGACCCTTCCGATGGCCGTGCTGTCAATGGCCAGCCTGACCCTGGTCCTGGGCGCGGGTACGGTCAGCAGGCCGCAGATACCCCGAATGGCGGGATCTGCGCGTCTGCTGCCGTCGGTCAGAATGGTACGGCATATCAGCCGGGAGTATGACTCGGTACCGTAGCCCACATAGGGTTGGACATCGGCCGACCAGCCCAGGCGCCCGGTCATATTGATGGACAACCCCACCCAGAGGTCGAAGGCGCCAGTAATCAGGCGACGCAACAGACGCACCGGAGCTGGTCTGCTCTCGATGTCCTCCCCGGGCGCGGCTGAATCGAAGGTGGTGCTGACCGATCGGACCCGCAGGGGCCCTTCATTGCGGCCGGATCGCCTGGTCATAGCTAAACCGTCAGTTCAGGCTCTTCAGCAGCTGACCGTACTCCTCGGCGCTCATCAAGTCGGGCTCATCGTCCTCCAGGTCGATCTTGGCTATCCAGCCTTCCCCATAGGGGTCGGAGTTGATGACCTCCGGATCGTCCGAGGCTGCCCTATTGACATAGGCGATGGTGCCCGCCACTGGACAGACCACCGGCTCAACAGCCTTGGAGGACTCCAGCTCAATGACCTCATCGCCGGCATCGACGTGTGTGCCGGTTTCGGGCAAGTCCAGAAAAACCAGGTCTCCCAGCTGGTCCGCCGCATACTCGGTCACGCCCATGGGCGCCGGGGATTGGCTGGGGTCGATCCAGACATGATCCTGGGAATACCGCAGGTGTTCGGGCACATCCAAACGGGAAGTCCCATCACTGTGTTCATCACTCATGGTTCCAGCCTACTCGGCCGTCTGCCGCAGCAAGTGCTCCTAGCGGGCCGAACCCGACGGAGCCTGTCCCACCACCTTGACCATGGTCCCGATCGGAGCGTTGTCAAAGACCCACTTGGCGTCCTGCTCATACATATTGATGCAGCCGTGGGATCCGTATAGGGCAGGGTCGCCCTTGGCGATGCCGGTAGAGTTCCAATTGGCCGTGTGGAAGCCCTCATCGCCGTTGTAGTAGGAGACCCATGTGATATTGGGCAAAACGTAGCCATCCCCGCGCATGGTCTGAACCGGATAGCGCAGATAAATGAAGAAGGTGCCGGTGTCGGACCATCTCCCGTCAGCGGGTTTGCCTGAGCATATGGGGAAGGTCTTGACCTGGGTGGTGCCGTGGTAGGCGGTGGCGGTCTGGTCACTGAGGTTGACCTGAATCCACATGTCGCCGTCCGGCACGTCGTAGCGGGCCACACGGGTCTGCTCCTTGTGGGGTGTGATCTCGGCGCTCGCCTGTACTGGGTTCGTATCGCCCTGTTCCAATGCCTTGACAACCAAGTCTGCAGTGGCGGACACGTCCTTGACCCGGACACCGTCCACTCCCTTGGTGGTCTCGGCCACCACATCGCCCTTGGTGTTCTTGACATTGACGGCGGTGACCATGTCCCGATTCAGTTGCCGGGCAAGCTCCTGGTCCAGATACTGGTTGATGGCCTGCCGATCGAAGCCCAGCTCCATGGTCCCCTTGTCCAGATCAGTGACCGGCTTGACCCAGGTGGCCACGGTGGCAGCCGGGACCGTCATAAGGTCATTATCGGCACCCTTGATGACCAAATCCTTGGCCAGTCGTTGGTTGGCTTGAGAGGCCACCTTATTGGCGGTGTCCAGACTGATGGGCATGGCCACGTCCTTGTAGACCATCCCTACGGCCAGACGCCTGCCGGGCTTGTCCACCAAGGATGAGACGGCATCCTGCACGCGGCCCAACTCAGGCGCCTTGCCGCTGCGACCCTCCTGGGCCCGGAAGGCGTGTGCGCCTTGATCGAAAACGATGGTTGAAGGAGCGGAACGGTCCTGGCGGGGGATGAAATGTTCAGTCAGATACTTGTCCATGGCCAGCTGATCCCGCTCGGCCACCAGCGGCACAGCCTCGCCGTGGAAAGGGTTCAGCCGGGAGAGGCCTGCGGAGCCCTTGGCATCCATGATCTTGGTGACCGTTGCATCCGAATCCACGCTTACGCCCAGGTCTTTCAGCCCCGCCCGGGCGGATGTGCCTTCACCCTTGATCTCCACCTGGGAGTCACGTACCTGTCGATCGACGATCTGCTTGACCTGGTCCTTGGTCCGGCCCATCATGACCTGCCCTCCCAGGGTGACGCCGGGGGCCACCCGATCGCGGAAGAAGGCACGGACGCCAAACCAGCAACCCACCAGAATCAGCACAGCCAAAAGCAACAGAGCCAGGATGGTACGTCCCCGATGACCGCTCGAAGGAGCCTTATGGCTGACACCTGCGCCGAAGGCCCGCTCTGCTTCCTCGTCGGCAAAGAGGTCCACAGGATCGGGCCCGTTGCCCATCGTCGGCGGCATGGTCACTGTTTCAGCCTGGTCGACATCAGAGATACGGGACTCTTCTTGCTCCTCCATAGCCATAACACACCTTTCGCTGCTTACGGTCCTTGGAATATCTTACGGCAAGACCAGGTCCGGGGGTGCAACACCACCCCAATGAATCAGAGCTCGCTGCCGTACCACTGCTCAATCATGTACCTGGCCACACTGGCCGCCTGGGGTATACGCAACCGGCCCGAGGCCAGAGTAGCCCCGAATTCCTCCCGTGTGAACCAGTTGGCCTCATCGGTCTCCTCACCGTCCACTCGGATATTCGTATTCAGGGATCTGGCTCTGAAAGCCACCATCAGCGATGAGGGGAAGGGCCAGGGCTGGGAGCCCAGATACCGCATCTCGCCCAGGTTCAGGCCCACCTCTTCCATGGTCTCCCGTCGGACTGCATGCTCCAGATTCTCCCCAGCCTCGACGAATCCTGCAGTGACCGAGCGAAAGCCAGGAGCCCACTTCCGGTTGTGCTGGAGCAGAAGCCGATCGCGACCGTCCACAACGGCCATGATCACTGCGGGCTCAATGCGGGGAAAGAGCGTGTGTTTGTCCCCTGATGCATTCCCTTGGCAAATCTGAGCCCATCCGGCCTGGCAAGGATGGACCGGTGCACCACATTGAGGGCAGAAGGCCTGGCGTTCATGCCATATGGACAGCGCGACCGCACAGGTTGCCAGGCCCACCTGACGCGGACGGCCATGTGGGGCATACTCACGCAGGGCAAGCCAGTCAAAGCGCTGATCCGCAGCCTGAACCAGGTCACGAAGGGGGGCTTGGACAGCCCGATGTGTACAGACAAGATTCAGATCCAGGGCCAGCCAGGCCTGCTGGCCGGCCTTCCCCAGGTAGTAGCAGGGCAGCTCGAACCGGTCCGTCGAGCCCGCCAAAGGACCTCGCAAATATGCAGCGGGCAGGGTGGCCAGACGGATGCTGGCCCCAGTTCGGCCGGCCAGAACCCCTTTGCCCCTGGGCACAGCCACCCTGTCGCCCCGCACCAGGATGACTCCAGTGCCGTCCTGGTCCAGCAGGTGGTCAAGCAGCCCGGGCTGCTGCCGAGACGCCGTGTCATAATCCACATCCCCCTGAGCCAAGGGCAGGAAGGACAGGGGTCCAGTAAGTGCCAGCGGGGAGAAGACCGTCCCGGAATCGCTCATGACTGTCCCCCCACGCGACGAACCAGGTCCAGCAGGGCGGCGGCCACCTGATCCGGATGCTCGACGGCGCTGAAGTGGCCGCAGTCTTCGATGGCAGTGAAAGTGACATCGGTTCCAGCCTGACGCATGGTCTGAGCCAACGGCTCCATGGTGCTTGGGGAGCTGGAGGGATCGCAGCGGCCGCTGACCAGGGCCACGGGCACTCTGATGCGGCCGGCCAGATCGCTCTGATCCGGACGGCCTGCAGCCATCCGCTCCCGCCAGGCAATACCCCGGGGATCCTGGGACTGTATCCATTCGGTCATGGTCTGCACGAAGGCGGGCGAACACTTGACCGTGGAATCGCCTTCCTGGGGCCTGGCGAAATGCATGACCGGATCAAGCGTCCCCTCCACCTCACAGGTTCGGGCGATCCGCAGCCGGTTGGCACGGGAGGCCGGACGGTCAGCCATCATGGTGGTGTCACATAAGGCCAGCCCGGCCACCATCCGCGGATAAAGCCTGGCTACGGCCTCGACCAGATAGCCTCCCATGGAAAGTCCGACCCAGATGGCCTTCTGCGCTCCCGTGGCGGCAATCATGTCCACAAAGGCTTGAGCCATGGCATCCAATGCACCAGGAAGGGCGCCATCAGAATCTTCCGGACCACAGGAAGTCGGCCCAGGCAGAGGGCAATCGCCTGCTCCTGGCATATCTGGCGCATAGACCGGAAAGGGCTCTATACCCGCACGATCTGCCTGCGCAATCAGCGAGGCCGCGCACCGATCCCACATGCGGTGGTCCACAGGGAAAGCATGGACCAGGACCAGCGGCAGCCCCTTCCCATGACGATATACGGTATTGGCAATGGTCATGCCCGCCTCCAAGGATTCGCGATTCACAGTGCACCAGCCCATGTCAGGGCACTCATCAGCACCTTGCCATGCCCGCCGGGCATCTGGCTCATGAAGGACTCCAGCATGTCCCCTTTGGGATCGATCCACTCCACATCCAGGGTCTCGTCCTGGGGCTTGCAGTCCCCGGCCACCGGCACCAGATAGCACAGCGCGATGGCATGCTGGCGCGGATCGTAGTACTCCGAAACCCCTGGCGTGGGGAAAAACTCAGCCACGGTGAAAGGCTGCGGGCTGGCAGGCAGCATGGGCAGGGCCAACTGGCCCAGATCCTTGGCAATGTTTCTGGCCAGAGCCTCTCTGATGGTCTCGTGATAGAGAATCCGTCCGGTAATCAGGGTGCGCTCGATATTGCCCTGATCATCCACGCGCAGAAGCGTACCCACCTGGGTGACTGCACTCATGTCATCCACACGAACCGGAACTACCTCCACATAGGGCATGGGCAGGCAGCGCCGAGCACGGTCGATGGAGTCACGATCCAGCCATCCGGGGGGATTCGAGCCCGAAAAACCCCGGTTGAAATCCTCAGGGGTGATGTGTGAGAAGGCGCCACGGTCGCGATCGGCATCGAAGTCGTCATCATCGGGAATCTCGTCGTTCAGCACTGGCATGGCTCCATTATCCGCACCAGGCTTGACCGCCCGCGGGACCCCGGCGGACATCTCCACCCAGAGCATATTCGTGCGCTTTCTCCAGCCTTGATGGAATGCTGATGATTGAAAGCGGTTGCTAAGCACGGGAGCTTCCCGCGCGACAGTCA
>NZ_JBVPQK010000019.1:0-19624 GCF_058197115.1 Bifidobacterium sp. POST2/T3 (B1) | reverse complement strand
CATTGATTCTCTCCCTTCTCCAGATCCAAGGGCCCCAGCTGGCGGAAACGGTCGGCAATCCGCTCGGGGGTGGTGTCTGAAACCCAGGCGGCCATGCCCGACTCAGACCCGGCAAGATACTTGATTTTGTCCACGGCACGACGGAAGGAGAAGAACTGCAGGTTGAGCCGGTAGTCCTCCCGCCGCGAATCGTGCAGCGGGGCCTGATGCCAGGCGGCGATGTAAGGCAGGTCCATCCCCTTGCCGTCGCCCTTGTCGAAGAAGGCGTTGCCCCGCTTGAGCAGAGTAGAATACATGACAGCCAAATCCCAGCGCTCCTGGTCGTTCAACTGGTCCAGGCTCAGGATCCCGTCGCGCACAGGGGCCATGTGGACTTCCAGGGGCCAGCGGGCAGCGGCGGGCACATAGGCCACCCAGGTGGCGTTGCGGAAGACGACACGTCGACCGGAGTCCAGCTCAGCCTTGAGAATGTCCGCCAGGAGGTTGCCGCCGGTGCGTTCCTTGTAGTCGGCGCACTGCCTCAACTCCTGCTCCAGCCGGGGGGCGATGAAGGGATAGCAGTAGATTTGTCCATGGGGATGGGCCAGCGAAACGCCGATCTCCTGGCCGTGGTTCTCGAAGGGAAAGATCTGTTCGATGCCCTCCATGGCCGAGATCTCCGCAGTCCGGAAGGCCCAGGCTTCCACCACCGTCCGCAGACGGGAGACCGGCAGATCGGCAGGGAGTGCGTGCTCGTCAGGATCGAAGCAGACCACCTCGCAGCGTCCGTTGGCCTCGCGCACCGGCCATAAGGGGTTACCGTCCACCAGGGAGGACTGGTCGGCCGTCTGCGTATTGGGCACCTGCATCATGGAGGGGAAGCGGTTCTCGAAGACTGCCACGTTGTAGTCCACATCGGGAATCTCTCCATCTTGGTAGGGATCTCCAGGCTTTCTGGCGGCCAGGGGGTTACCCTTGGCGGTGGCCTGCGGGCCGGCAGTGATGGGCCGGTTCATTCGGGCTGTGGCCATGGGGATCCAGTCTCCAGTCAGAGGATCCCGGCGCATCTGCGGTGGTTGGAAGGGCACCGCCCTGCCCTCCTGATCCTGATGGGGAGCGAACCGGTCGGTCAACGGACGAGGATCGTCCAGGCGCCTGGTCCTGCGGCCGGAGACGTACTCGGGATCATCATCCAGGTAGAAGAACCGACGTCCGTCGGCCAGCCTGGTGGGGGTGATGCGAATGTGCTCTCTGGCGTAGTCGCCGGGAACATACCGCTGGGGGACATACTGCTCTGACTTCATGCTGCTCCTTCATCGTCCGTGATGATTGACAATCCATGGCAACCCGCTATGGCAACCGGCGCATCCTTGGGTGGCTGCTTGCTCATCCGGCATGGTCCGCGTCCCCGGCCTCAGGCCCGGACCCGCCGGAGGACCCGTCATGAGCCTGGCCTTCCTCGGGGTTGACCGGCACCAGAACCAGCCGCTTGACCAGGGACCGGGTGGCCTCGGCCGACTCATGATCCAACTGGTCGTCGGTGATGACGGTGTCCACCTGGTCGAAGGAGGCAAACAAGGACAGGGAGGTGCAGCTCCACTTGGTGTGGTCGGTCAGAATGATAGTCCGATCGGCGATGTCCATCAATGCCATATCCGTAGCCGCCTCCAGGGAGTTGGGCATGAGGAAGCCGCGGGGTATGGAGACCGAGTGGGTACCCAGAAAGACCGTATTGACCCGCAGGGAGGCGATGACCTTGTCTGCAATGGGGCCGACCAGGGAGTTGGACCGGGTGATGACGCCGCCGGTGACGATGACCTCCACGTCCTTGCTCTCCATGGCCTGAACCAGTTCGGCCACGGGTATGGAATTGGTCAGCAGGGTCACGCCGGCGCACTGACGACTCTCCAGCAGATGCTGGGCGAATACGTAGGCCGTAGTCCCGCCGCCGATGGCGATGACGTCGCCCGGTGAGACATAGTCGATGGCGCGACGGGCGATGGTGTCCTTGAGACCCATGTCCATCTGTGACTTGACCGAGAAGAGCGGCTCAGCCAGAAGCGAGCTGGTGGTGACGGCCCCTCCGTGGACCCTTTTGAGCAGGCCCTTGTCCGCCAGGTCGGCAATGTCCCGGCGGATGGTCATGGCGGAAACGCCCAGCTCCTTGGAGAGGGCGGTTATGCGGACTGCGCCACGAGTACGCAACCGGTTCAGTATCAGGTGTTGGCGTTGTGACGATATCATTCGAACATTATCGCACACATTCGCCCAAATTGGCAAACCGACCTTTAGTCTACGGTCGCTGCTCAAAAGCAACGGCCAAAAATCGGTATTTCTTAGATAACCGGACCATTCTTCCATATACCAGAGGCCTGCCGCGGCTATTACAGAAATCTGTCAGCCAAGGTGAAGTCTGTTTTCAAGACTTCAACAAAGGCCTGCAAGGTCGCTTATAAAAGCGAACACGAATATAACCCAATGTCAAGTTCGACGGGGCAGCCGTTCAAGTCCCCACAGAGTCACCTGGGCCATGGCCTCCAGAACAATCCCGGCATCCATCTTCGAGCTTCCGCGAACCCGCTCCACGAAGACTATAGGGACTTCGACTACGCTCAGGCCCATGGCCTGGACTCGACGCAGCATATCCACCTGGAAGACGTAACCGCTGGATCGGACCCTTCCCAGATCGATCCGCCTGAGCGCGTCCGCTCGATAGACCCGCAAGCCGGCGGTCATATCCCGCACGGATGACCCCAAAGCAGTGCGGGCATACCAGGATCCCGCACGCGATATCAGATCCCGATACCAGGGCCAATGTTGCGTTCGGCCTCCGCGCACCCGGCGCGAGCCGATGACCAAACCCGGATGTGCATCACCTCGGGCCACAGATAGCATTCTGGCCAGATCCTTGGCCCTATGGGAGCCGTCCATGTCCATCTCGCAAATCAGGTCATAACCTTGCTCCAGCGACCAACGGAACCCCTGCACGTAGGCTGGACCCAGCCCACGGCGGGAATGGCGATGGATGACATGGACGCGAGGATTGCGCCTGGCCATATCCTCGGCAATGGCGCCGGTACCGTCCGGCGAGTCGTCGTCGACGACCAGGACATCGACTTCGGGGCAACAGGCCAGTAGCTGAGGAAGGGTCACCCCGATGTTGTCGGCCTCCTGATAGGTGGGCATGACCACAATGGTCCCCGCTCCGCCGCGAACAGCTTCCATGGCTGCTCTTAGCGGGCGATGCCGTAGGCCCCGCGCCGGTAAGGCTCAGGATAGGGGGTCTGCTGAGCGGACAGCCCCAGTTTGTAGGCGGCCCTGAGCGGCCAGTAGGGGTCGCGCAGACTGGCTCGGCCGATTTCGACCGCGTCGGCCAAGCCCTTGCGTACAATCCGGTCGGCTTGCCTGGGCTTGGTGATCAGCCCCACCGCCGTAGTGGGAATCAGCACTTGGCTCCGCACCTGATATGAGAAGGGCACCTGATAGTTGGGAGCGGCAGGAATCTCCACACCTGGCACCAGACCTCCAGTGGAAACGTCAATCAGGTCCACACCGTGCAGCTTGAGCACCTTGGCAGTACGGATGGTCTCGTCCAGGCCCCATCCGCCAGTGGCCCAGTCGGTGGCGGAAATGCGCACCAGCAGGGGCATGCCCGAGGGAATGACCTCGCGCACGGCATCGGTCACCTGAATCAGCAGACGCATCCTGCCGGACAGGTCGCCCCCGTACTCATCATTGCGTCGGTTGATCAGGGGATCAAGGAATTCGGAGAGCAGGTAACCGTGAGCGGCATGCAGCTCCACTCCCAGGAAGCCGGCCTGGACGGCTCGAACGGCGGCAGAGCGGAAGTCAGCCACAATGGAAGCTATCTGAGCCCGCGAAAGCTGGACTGGGACAGCCATCTTCCCGTAGGCGATGGGGCTGGGGCCTACGGGCTGCCAGCCGCCCTCAGCCACGGGTACAGTGGCGTTGATATAGCCCATGGAAGAGCACCCGGAAGAGCCCTTGCGCCCCGAGTGATTGAGCTGGACGACAGGAACCGCTCCAGCGGCCTTGACATCCCTGACGATGCCCTGCCAGGCCCTGGTCTGTTCGTCGTTCCACAGCCCTACATCGCAGGGTGAGATCCGCCCCTGGGGATTTACGGCCGTGGCCTCACCGATAACGACTCCGAAGCCACCCAGGGCACGAGACACATAGTGCTGATAGTGGAAGTTGGTAGGAACTCCATCGTGCCGCAGGACCGAATAGGTGTCCATGGGCGGCAACCAGATCCTGTTGCGGATATGCTGGTCGCGCAGTTCCATGGGCTGGAAGAGCGCAGGCAGCGCGATCTCCCGCCTTTTTCCTGATTTTGCTTTCCGGGCCTTTTTGACTCTTTTGGCCTTCTTGGACGATTTGATCCCCTTGGCAGCCTTGCCAGTTTTCTTCTTTTCGTCAGCACTATCCGACCCTGAGGACCAGATCGGTTTGGACACATCCAACCTGCCAGAGCCACTTACCGGCCCCGGCATTGCCTGATCCACATTGACCCGGCCGTCGGCCCGAGGGGCCTTGTCATCCAGCTCTGAATATTCCTGGACCATCAGTTCCTGCCTCTCCCGACGGGCGACCGTACCCCTCCTGGTACGCCCGTCGACGAATCCCTAATGGTCTCTATTGTAGGCACAGGCCCTAGTCCTCTGGAGAATTCACCGTCTGTGATTGGTCCGGACTGGTCGCTTGATTCCCCTGTTGTCCCCCTTGCCCTTGACGATAGGTCTGCCGCTGTCTGCCCGTGGACCGTTGCTGGGACGGCTGAAGCTGCTGGACTCCGCCGGTGAACCGGGGATCGGGATTGCCGTAGGAGTTGTCCGGCTGGATATTGGCTGCGGCCAGGTAGGTGTTCATGAAGTCCTTCCAGGCCGGAGTGGCAATATACATGCCGTACCAAGTGTGCATGGACCTTCCGTTGATGGTCCTGTTGGTGAAGGAGACCTGACCCTCCGCATTGCCCACGGTGACGAATGCAGCCACCTGGGGCACGAATCCGCCGGTCAGCATGTACTTGTCCTCGTGGGTGCCGGTCTTGGCGAAGGTCTTGCGTCCCCCGTCCAGCTGGGTCGTGGACGCCTCGCCTCCGGGCTGGACGACGCCCTGGTTGAGTGCATAGGCGGCGGTCTCGGCGATGCCCGGATCGATGGCCTGATGGCAGTTGGCCTTGGGCACCTTGACGGACTTACCGTTCTTGTCGACCACCTTGGTCATGGCTATGGGGCTGCAGGCCACCCCCTTGGCGGCGATGGTGGCGTAGACGTTGGCCATGGTCAGCGGGGAGGCCTGGACCGCACCGATGACCATGGGCGGCTGGAAGGTGTTGACCGAGTGGATGTCCATCTGATCCTTGGGGGAATTGTGGTAGCCCATCTCCTTGGCCGTATCGGCTATGGTGCACAGACCGATCTGCTGGGCCATGGAGGCCTGGGTGGTGTTGTGCGAGCGCACCAGACCCTGCAGGGGGGACTCCGGCGACGTGGTGCCGCCGCCGGAGTTCTCCACATGCCAACTGCCGGTGCCGAACCCGTAGGGGGTGCCGTCCGCCATCTTGCAGGCGAAGGAGGTCTGCGGGTAGCTGGTGGAGGTGCGCAGGGGCTGGTTGATGGATTTGCCGGCCTTCATCCAAGACACCAGGTTGATGGGCTTCCAGGTGGATCCCACAGGGAAGCCCCAGCCGCCGCCGTCGACCTGATCCACGGCATAGTTGATGGCCGTGCGTGTGCCGCCGCCCGAGTTCTGGGTGGCATCGTAGATGCGGTTGATGCCGAAGCCCAGGACCTCACCGGTGCCCGGGCGGATGGAGGCTATCGTGACCTCGAAGCCGCTTCGATCATCCACGGGGATGGTGTCCCGGGCCGCCTTCATGGCCGCTGCGTTGGCGTTGACGTCCATGGTGGTGTAAATATCCAGGCCGCCCTCCTTGAGGAGCTTGTTGCGCTCCTCCTGGCTCTTGCCGAACTCCTTGGAGTTGAGGATCTGCTTGGTCACGTAATCGCAGAAGAAGGCTGCGTCTCCAGCCGCCTGGCATCCGGCATCGACCGACTGCACATGGAGCATCTGATCCAGAGGCTTGGCCTTATTTTCGTCATATTGGCGCTGAGTGATGTAATTCTCCTGGCGCATCAGATCCAGGACGATGTCCCGCTGCTCCTGGGAGGCCTTGACATTGACGGTGGGGTCAAAACGGGCGGGATTCTTGGTCACGGCGGCGATGGTGGCGGCCTCGCCCGGGTCCAGGTCCTTGGCCGACTTGCTGAAGTAGCGCCTGGCTGCCGACTCGACCCCGTAGACGTTGGTGCCGAACTGGGCGATGTTCAAATACCCTTGAAGAATTTCAGCCTTCGAGTACTTCTTCTCCATCTGCACCGCAATCAGCATCTCTCGCATCTTGCGGGCTATGGTCTCCTCCTGGGCGTGGTACTCCGCGATGGGGTCGTTGTTTTCTTCAGCCTGGCTCATGAGTACGTTCTTGACATACTGCTGGGTCAGGGAGGAACCTCCCTGGGTGTCGCCCTGCTTGATGTAGGTCTGGATGAAGGCCCTGAGCACGCCCTGGGTGTCCACGCCGGCATGCTCGAAGAAACGGCGATCCTCGCGAGCTACTACGGCCTTCTGCATGTAGTCGGAGACATCCTTGATAGGCACCACGATCCTGTTCTGTGCATAGAAAGTGGCGATGACTGTATGCCCGTCGGAGGCGTAGAGGCGGGACTGCTGGGGCAGATCGTTGACATTGAAGTCGATGTTGTCCGTCTTCAGGGCAGGCATCAGATTCCTGGAGGCGGCGTTGATACCGAAGACAGCGGGAAACAGGAAACCAGAGACGACCACGCCACCTGCGACGCAGAAGATGAGGTAAGCCAGCAGCAGCGTGAAGAAGCGCCTAACTGACATGGATTTCTTTTGTTCGGGCATGGTCTCCATCCTAGGCCGTCGGCTCTACCGAGCAGTGGCGTTCACATGCGCGAGCGTCGAATCAGCGGTCCTGGCTGGAAAATGATGATGGTGCGGCCCTTACGAGAGATCCATCCCCGGTTGGAGAAGTCCATCAGGGCCTTGTTGACAGTCTCCCGTGAGGCGCCAACCAGCTGTGCCAGCTCTTCCTGAGTCAGATCGTAAGGAACCATCAACCCTTGCTCGAAGGGTTCGCCGAAGCGTGTAGCCAGATCCAACAAGGTTTTGGCCAAGCGGGCAGGCACATCCAAGAAGACCAGGTCGGAGATACGCTCGTTGTCGGTCCGCAGGCGGTGGGCCAGCACCTGAAGCATGTCCACAGCCACCTTGGGATGCTGGTTGAGCCAGTCGAAGAGGGTATCGTGGTCCAGAGCTGCCACCTTGGTCTTGTTGACCATGACCACGGCCGAGGCTGTGCGCGGCCCGCCGGAAGGGTCAAAGACGGGAATCTCTCCCAGGATCTCCCCGCGCCCATGGATGCTGAGCAGCTGGATTCGGCGGTCGGGCGACTGGCGGACCAGTTTGACCCGGCCCTCCTCCAGCAGATACATGTGGTGATCGGTGTCCCCCTGTCGAAAGACAGTGGAACCCTTGGCGAACGTGGACTCATGCATGGTGTCCAAAAGCTGATCGGCATCCTGCCTGGGAACTTGTTTGAATAGGGCGGTCTGCCTGAGGGCGTTCCCATCATCGGGAATCTCATTGGGCTTGTGAACCGCCATACTCCGCACTCCTTTTCGCCATGTCTGGCGGGTCTGCACCGACTCACGCATGGTTGATGACCTCACGCCGGGTTCGACGCGACTGAGCACGATTATACCCACACGCATCAACCCCCTCGCCTGGTCAGGAGATCTGGGCGGTCCATTCCTCACGGCCGTAGCGCTGCCTGGCCAGGGTGCGGGCCCGTTGCTCAACCTCAGGCGCAGGACTGGATGTGCGCAGATCCTCTACCAGGGAGGGCAGGGTATCCAGAAGAGCATCGATCAAGGATTGACGGGACAGACTGGTCTGCCTGTCGATGGGATCCACCCGACTTCTGACCGAGGTCACGGCCTTGTCATGGAACTTCTCCGGGTCCACATTGAGCACCTGAGCCATCAGATCAGCATCCACAGAATAAGAGAGCGTGGTGTGGTGGAGCAGCCCGCCCGGTCCGCGGGAACCTGCTGGCAGCCTGCGCTGGGCGGCGCCCCCCATCTTGCCCCGCGGGGAGGCGATGTCATTCATACCCTGCCAGCCGGCCTGGATCCCCTGCATGCGCAGACCACGAACCAGCCAATAGTCGCAGATACGGTAGGAGTCGATCAGGTCGACCCCCTTGACGAAGTCCAGAGGCAAATAGAGGGAATAGGTAATGGCCCGGTCGGGCTGAATGATCATGGTCCCACCTCCGGTGCAGCGGCGGACCAGGGTAAAGCCCAGACTGCGTGCCAGCTCGACGTGGACCTCCCGGCTCAGGGACTGAAAGCGCCCTAGGATCACCGCCGGCGCCGCCCAGTTCCAGATGCGCAGGGTAGGCGGCAACTGGCCCTGGGCCACGGCGTCATTGAGAGCCTGATCCATGGCCATCTGCATGACCGGCTGACGTGGACGGTCCCTAATCAGGTCCAGCTTCAGGCCAGACCAACGGTGGAGGCATTCGGCCTCGTCCGGCTGCGCCTGCCTGGAAGATGTCTGGTCCGGCAGTGACGGCGGTTGGTCGTACCGCCCTTGTCTGTGGATGACTAGCCCAGCCGGCAGGGCACGCTCCAACGCGATCACCAGGGTCCATGGGGACACGCCAACTACTCGCTGACCCTCCCCGTCCGCCATGACCCTGCTCAGCCTTTCCAGAGCCAAATCAGGATCCAAGGGCAACGAAATGTCGCAGATTGCGGATTCCAACCGGGATACTGGCTCATGATCACCCTCGGATTCCTGGGCTACTGTCGGGACTGGCTCCGTGAAGAAGTCGCCGTCGATCCTGCATGAGTCGATGAACGGACGGGAGTCGGATTCCTGGCCCAGTGTCAGGGTTACAGCCGCCAGTTTGCCGCCCGTCTGCTTCCCGACGCCGCGCAGACGGACCGGCTTCAATCCGTCAGCTCCCATCCGCGAGCGTCACGATGCCAAAAGGATCCGGAAGAGGATGTCAGAATCAGGATGCCTTCGATTAGCCCCCAAATTATGGCGATGGTCGGCCCAATGAAGAAGAAGGGGAAGCCAATCAGGGTGAGCATAAGCTGAGCCACGCCCCGGCCGGTCCTGCCCAGGTAGAAGTTGCCCACACCAAAGCAGCCCAGAAAGATACTGAGCAGACCGGCTGCCAGCTTGCTATGCGGGGTAGGCGATATCGGGTAGGCTCCCCTGCCGTTGGGCATTGCCCCGGGGTACCCGCCCTGGGGCATGCCCGGGTAGGGCCAGGGCATGGAACTCTGCGGCGTATACTGCCCGCCAGGATACTGCCCGCCAGGATACTGATTGCCGGGATACTGGCCCATCGGGTATTGATTGCCCGGGTACCCACTTGGTGGGTATTGGCCAGCCGGATACCGGCCGGGATAACTCGATCCCGGCTGATAGAGCCTTTGTGGATTCTGACCGCCAGGATACTGTCCAGCAGGATATTGCTGGCCGGTTGGGTATTGTTGACCAGCTGAATAACCGGTGGTCGGATACTGATTAGGCCGGTAGGGCCCTGCCTGATAGGCCCCTGGATATTGGCCGCCATTCTGAGGGGCAAACGGGTATCCGGCATTGTCCCTTTGACCAGTCGGATACCCGCCATAAGGGTTTTGTCCGGAGGAATACTGACCAGTCTGATACGGATTCTGATTCATTCCACCAGCATCATAGCCAGCAGGACAGTCTGGATTCTGTCGCTGCCCGTCTGCTGCACCTGGACCAGACTGGCCCGGCTGCCCTGCTCCAGCAGGTGCATTCCCACCGGCAGAAACCTGATGTTCGGGCGGTACCTGCGGGGATGGTGAGGGGCCGAAACCAGGATTCCCTGTCGGCGTATCGCTAGACTGCCGGTCTTCCGGCTGAGGGGCATCATCCATAGTCATGCACTCCAGTCTAGCCGCCATCCGGCCCGATTACAGCCGGGCCAGTATATCCTTGCCGATCTGCTCCGTGCTTCGCTGGGTGGAGCCGGAGCGTTCGATATCGTCCTCCACGGCCCGTTCGATGCTGGCCGCCTCACCCTCAAAGCCCAGATGATCCAGAAGCATTCCCGCCGAGAGGATGGCCGCCGTAGGGTTGGCGATCCCCTTGCCTGCGATGTCGGGGGCGGACCCATGGATGGGCTCGAACATGGATGGGTAGGTCCCCGAGGCGTTGATACAGCCGGAGGCCGAGTAACCCACGCCCCCCACCACAGCTCCCGCCTCGTCCGTGAGGATGTCGCCGAAGAGGTTGTCAGTCACGATCACGTCGAAGCGGCTGGGCTCAGTCACCAGGAATATGGTGGATGCGTCGATGTGCAGGTACTCGCGCTCCACGTCGGGATACTCCTCGCCCACCTGGTCGACCAGCCGCTGCCACATGTCTCCTGCGTTGGTCAGCACATTCTTCTTGTGGACCAGGGTCAGGCGGCGGCGACGCTTCATGGCCAGCTGGAAGGCATAGCGGATGACCCGTTCCGCCCCGTAAGCCGTGTTGATGGAGACCTCGGTGGCCACCTCCTGGGGGGTGCCCCGGCGAATGGAGCCGCCGGCCCCGGCGTAGAGCCCCTCAGTGCCCTCACGCACGACCACGAAGTCGATGTCGCCCGGATTGGCCAGGGGCGACACCACGCCCTTGTAGAGCTTGGAAGGCCTCAGATTGACGTATTGATCCAGTTCGAAACGCATCTTAAGCAGCAGTCCGCGCTCCAGGATGCCGGCCTTGATCCGCGGGTCGCCGATGGCCCCCAGGAGGATGGCATCCTGCTGTTTGAGCCTGTCCAGATCCTCGTCCGGCAGAACGACTCCATCACGAAGGTAACGCTCAGCGCCCAGATCGAAGTCCTCATAACGGATATCAGCCTTGCCCCGGGTCACCTTTTCTAGGACGGCTTGAGCCTGGGGAACGATCTCCTTACCGATGCCGTCACCGGCAATGACCGCAATGTGATATGTTTTCTGCTTGCTATTTGTCATACCACGAGCATAACGAGCCAGCCAAGCCCCTTTCATGACCCCGACCGAATCCCGGACAGACCAGGATCACCGGCTTTCGGGGACCATGATAGACAGGCACCAGGCGTTCTCGAAGGCCAGTTCCTCCCACTGCCGGTAACGTCCGCTTATGCCCCCGTGGCCTGCCTGGACCTCGATTCTGATCAGCGCATCGGCCCCCACCTGCGGCTCTTGCAGCCTGGCCACCCACTTGAGCGGCTCAACGTAGAGCACGCGGGTGTCGTTCATGGACGTGGTCACCAGGATGGCAGGGAAATGGTCGCTGCCGAAAAGTCGGCGCCGACGATCAGCATCAGGAACGTTCTCGTAGGGTGAGTAAAAACGCATGTACTGGTAGACCTGCTGGTCATGCAGGGGGTCTCCCCACTCGTCCCATTCGGTCACGGTCAGCGGCAAGTCCGGATCAAGGATGCTGGTCAGCGCGTCCACGAAGGGCACATCCGCCTCGATGCCGGCATAGAGCTGCGGGGCCATATTGGCCACGGCCCCCATCAACAGCCCGCCGGCCGATCCGCCGTTGGCCACCGTATGACAAGGATCCGCCCAGCCCTGGGCTTGCAGAGCGGCGGTCACGTCGATAAAGTCCAGGAAAGTGTTGACCTTGTGCAGTCGACGGCCCTGCTCGTACCAGGCGCGGCCCATCTCCCCGCCGCCGCGCACATGGGGGACCACGTAGAGCACGCCTCGGTCCAGCAGGCTGAGCCGACCGGTGGAAAAGCCAGGGTCCTGGCTGATCTCATAGGCTCCGTACCCGGTGATGAACATGGGTGCAGGCCTGTCCGGATCCTGGTCCGGCCAGGGACGGCGTTCAGGATGATCAGGCGCCTGGATAATCGTGTCATCGGGTCCGGTCCTTCCACAGGCATCCAGCCCCGGGTGCATCCCCCGCCGCCAGACCAGAGAGACCGGTACCAGAGCCCCATCCCTGACGCGGACCAAAATTCGACGCTCTGCGTAACGCTCGGGTTTAAAGTCACCTAAAACCCGAGCCCGCTTGAGCAGCCGATCCACACCCCGGACCGGATCCAGCTCCCGCAATTCGGCTGGGGTTCCATAGCTGCCCCGTATGTAGCGCAGCCCAGGGGCCTGGTAGGAGGGGTTGTCCGTGGGGCCGATGCTGTAGAGACGGTCAACGCCATCCCTCCCTTGGTCGGACAGGACCTCGCGGAAGCGCCAGGGTCGGCTAGCACGCAAATCCTCCAATGCCTGATCCTTGGCGATAACGGCCATGTGGGGCAGGCTGTCGGCCCGGTAGGTCAGGACCACGAAGCTGCGGTGGATGCCCAACCCCTCGATGCCTAGTCCGCGAGCGCCCTGGAGGATGGCGGGATTACCCGGGTCCTGATAAGGCTTCTCGGGTGGCAGGGAGGACAGGTCTCCGGAGCGCTCGCAGCCATATGGACTGCCCTGGGCCAACCGTACCCCTTCTCCTAGCTGAAATGGCGGACGGTGGCTGCGCAGATCGATCAGGTCCACCTCGAAGTTGGGGTTGTCCACGTTGTGGTAAACCACAGCCACCGGCAGGTCCTCCCCCGCCGGACCGGCATTTTCGAATCGGGCCAGGCTGATGTCGTACTCGACCCCCTCCTTGCGGGGGATCAAGGGCACAAACTCCCCCTGCGGATCCTTCAGGTCCAGCATGAGCACCTCGCTGGTGGTCTTGGACCCGGTGGCAATCAGCATGGCGGATTCGTCGTAGCTCAGGCCCAGCCCCACCCAGAAGCGCTCATCGTTCTCCTGGTAGACCATGACATCCTGATCGGCCGAAGTGCCCACCTTATGCCTCCAGACCGTGTCCGGACGCCAGGCCTTGTCCAGGCCGGTATAGAAGACCCAGCTGCCGTCGGGGGTCAGCACCGCCCCGGAGGAGACCTGGTCGATCCGATCAGGCATGTCTCGGTTCTCGGCCAAATCCCGGATACGCAGGTCGTAGCGCTCATTGCCCCTGGCGTCCAGTCCATAGAGCATCCACCGGCCGTCGGCGCTCAGGTCCAGGCATCCCAGGGAGAAAAAGTCATGCCCTTTGGCCTCAGCGTTGGCATCGAAGATAACCTCCTCGCCCGGCATGGACCCAGGCGCTGCATCAGCCTGGACAGCAGGAGGGTCCCAGTCATCCTGGTCACGCACCGGCAGGCGGCACTGCACCCCATACTCCTGGCCCTTGAGCGTTCGGGAGAAGTACCAGTATCCATGCATCCGGGTGGGTACCGACATGTCGGTCTGCTGTACCCGGTCGGTAAACTCCTTGAGCAGGGTGGCCCGCAAACCCTCCTGACCGGCAAGCCGTTCCTGGCAGTATCGGTTCTGATCACGCACATAAGCCTTGGTGGCCGGATCCTCCCGGTTGCGCATCCACTCATAGGGATCCTCGAAGTGATCACCATGGAAGCATCGATCAGTGGGACGGCGTTGTGCACGAGGAGGAGCGGAGTTGACGGCCGAAAAACTCATGGGGCGATTATATTCTGGCGCGACGACGCAGATAGGGTAGCAGGGTTCGCATCAGGTTGGCGCCCGTGGTCCCAAAGAAGACCGGCACCTCCGTCACTGGCATCGGCTGTGTGGCAGTGCGCTTGACCAAGGATCCCAGTCCGGTCTCCCGGGGGCTCAGCTGGCGGATGCCAATAGCCAGGACCCGGCCCGGATATTGCCGTACCACCTGGGCAAAGGTGGAGGGGTCGCTCTGCCCGTCATCGCCCATGAGCACGAAGCGCATCTCGGGAAAGTCGGCCATCAGCTGACGAATGAACTCCATCTTGTGCTGCACGATGGAGGGAACGAAGGTCTTGGGTCTGGGATCCAGATCCCGCAGCAACAAGGGGCCGGCCGGAAAGCCATGGTCACGAATGAATCCACGTATAGACCCCTCCACATTCCAGGGCGAAGCTGACAGATAGAAGAAAGGCATCCTGGGGTCTAGGTCACGGATGCGGTTGTAAAGAACGGCCATGCCCGGCACCGAGGACCGGCGGTGGGGGTCTGACAGGAGCAGGTTCCAGGCAGCCTTCCAATGATTGGGCACCTGGCTGATCATGATGGTGTCGTCCACATCAGAAATGACGCCGACAGGAGTCTGGCCGGGCACAATGTACAGAGGCGCATCAACGGGCCGGCGGCCCCGCACCTGGTAGGAGACCCGGTGCACGCCTGGGGTCAGCCTATGCTCAGCTACCAGATCCAGGTAGCCCGATCGGTCGGAGAAGACCGCATCCGCGCTCAGGCTACGGCTGGGATCGACGGCATCGTAAACCGAGGAATCACCCACCTGGACCCTACCGATAGCCGTACTGTCGATCGCCAGCCTGACCCTGGTCCTGGGCGCGGGCACAGTCAGCAGGCCACGAATGCCACGAATGGCCGGATCCTCGCGTCTGCGGCCGTCGGTCAGAATGGTGCGGCAGATCAACCGGGAGTATGACTCGGTACCGTAGCCCACATAGGGTTGAACGTCGGCCGACCAGCCCAGACGTCCGGTCATATTAATGGACAGCCCCACCCATAGGTCGAAAGCACCGGTCAACAGTCGCCTCAGCAGACGCACCGGAGCCGGTCTGCTCTCGATGCCCTCTCCGGGCGCAGCTGAATCGAAGGTGGTGCTGACCGGTCGGACCTGAAGGGGCCCTTCATCGCGACCGAATCGCCTGGTCATAACTGGACCGTCAGTTCAGGCTCTTCAGCAGCTGACCATACTCCTCGGCGCTCATCAGATCGGGCTCGTCGTCCTCCAGGTCGATCTTGGCTATCCAGCCTTCCCCATAGGGGTCGGAGTTAATGACTTCCGGATCGTCCGAGGCTGCCCTGTTGACGTAGGCGATGGTGCCCGCCACCGGGCAAACCACCGGCTCAACAGCCTTGGAGGACTCCAGCTCGATGACCTCATCGCCAGCATCGACGTGGGTACCAGTCTCGGGCAGGTCCAGAAAAACCAAGTCTCCCAGCTGGTCCGCCGCATACTCGGTCACACCCATTGGCGCCGGGGACTGACTGGGGTCGATCCAGACATGATCCTGTGAATATCGCAGGTGTTCGGGCACATCCAGACGGGAAGTTCCATCACTGTGTTCATCACTCATGGTTCCAGCCTACTCGGCCATCTGCCGGGGCAAGTGCTCCTAGCGGGCCGGGCCCGACGGAACCTGCCCCTCCACCTTGACCATGGTCCCAATTGGGGCGTTGTCAAAGATCCACTTGGCGTCTTGCTCATACATGTTGATGCAGCCATGAGATCCGTATTGGGCAGGGTCGCCCTTGGCAATGCCGCCATAGTTCCAATTGGCCGTGTGGAAGCCCTCGCTGCCGTTGTAGTAGGAAACCCATTTGACATTGGGCGAGACGTAGTCATCCCCGCGCATAGTCTGGACCGCGTAGCGCACATTGATGAAGAAGGTGCCGGTGTCGGACCATTTCCCGTCATCGGGCTTTCCTGAGCATATGGGGAAGGTCTTGACCTGGGTTGTGCCGTGGTATGCGGTGGCGGTCTGGTCACTGAGATTGACCTGAATCCAGATGTCGCCGTCGGGCACATCGTAGCGGGCCACCCTGGTCTGCTCCTTGTGGGGCGTGATCTCGGCGCTCGCCTGGACCGGGTTCGTGTCGCCCTCCTCCAGGGCCTTGACGACCAGGTCTGCCGTGGCGGACACATCCGTGACCCGGACACCGTCCACTCCCTTGGTGGTCTCGGCCACCACATCGCCCTTGGTGTTCTTGACGTTGACGGCGGTGACCATATCCCGGTCCAGCTGCCGGGCCAGCTCCTGGTCCAAGTACTGCTTGATGGCCTGCCGATCGAAGCCCAACTCCATGGTCCCCTTGTCCAGATCAGTGACTGGCTTGACCCAGGTGGCCACAGTGGCGGCCGGGACGGTCATGCGGTCATCATCAGCACCCTTGATGACCAGGTCCTTGGCCAGTCGCTGGTTGGCCTGAGAGGCCACCTGATTGGCGGTGTCCAGGCTGATGGGCATTGTCACGTCCTTGTAGACCATCCCTACGGCCAGACGCCTACCAGGCTTATCTATCAAGGAGGAGACGGCACCCTGTACGCGGCCCAGATCAGGCGCCTTGCCTCCGCGACCCTCCTGGGCCCGGAAGGCGTGTGCGCCTTGATCGAAAACAATGGTGGAGGGAACAGACCGGTCCTGGCGGGGAATGAAGCGTTCTGTCAGATACTTATCCATAGCCAGCTGATCCTGCTCGGCCACCAGCGGCACCGACTCGCCATGGAAGGGGTTCAGCCGGGAGAGGCCTGCGGAGCCCTTGGCACTCATGATCTTGGTAACCGTGGCATCCGAATCCACACTTACCCCCAGATCCTTCAGTCCCGCCCGAGCGGTGGTGCCTTCACCTTTGAGTTCCACCTGAGAGTCACGTACCTGCTGATCGACGATCTGCCTCACCTGGTCTCTGGTCCGGCCCATCATGACCTGCCCTCCCAAGGTGACGCCAGGGGCCACCCGGTCGCGGAAGAAGGCACGAACACCGAACCAGCAGCCTACGAGAATCAGTACAGCCAGAAGCAACAGGGCCAGGATGGTGCGTCCTCGATGACCGCTTGAAGGAGTCTTATGGGTTGCGCCAGCACCGAAAGCCTGATCTGCTTGTTCGTCGGCGAACAAGTCCACAGGGTCGGGCCCGTTGCCGGTCGTCGGCGGCATGGTCACAGTTTCGGCCTGGTCGACATCATAGATACGAGGCTCTTCTTGCCCCTCCATGGCCATAACACACCTTTCGCTGCTGACAGTTCCTTGAAATATCTTACGACAAGACCGGGTCTGAAAGCACAACACCACCCCAATGAATCAGAGCTCGCTGCCGTACCACTGCTCAATCATGTACCTTGCCACACTGGCCGCCTGGGGTATGCGCAACCGGCCCGAGGCCAGAGCAGCCCCGAATTCCTCCCGTGTGAACCAGTCGGCCTCATCAGTCTCCTGACCATCCACCCGGATATTCGTATTCAGGGACCTGGCTCTGAAGGCCACCATCAGCGATGAGGGGAAGGGCCAGGGCTGGGAGCCCAGGTACCGCATCTCCCCCAGGTTCAGGCCCACCTCTTCCAGGGTCTCCCGTCGGACTGCATGCTCCAGATTCTCCCCAGCCTCGACGAATCCAGCAGTGATCGAGCGAAAGCCAGGAGCCCACTTCCGGTTGTGCTGGAGCAGAAGCCGATCACGGCCGTCCACCACGGCCATGATCACTGCGGGCTCGATGCGGGGAAAGAGTATGTGTTTGTCCCCGGATGCATTCCCATGGCAGATCTGAGCCCATCCAGCCTGGCAAGGATGGACCAGTGCGCCACAGCGAGGGCAGAAGGCCTGGCGTCCATGCCATACGGACAAAGCGACCGCACAGGTTGCCAGGCCCACCTGACGCGGACGGCCATGAGGGGCATACTCACGCAGGGCAAGCCAGTCAAAACGCTGATCCGCGGCCTGAGCCAGGTCACGAAGAGGGACCTGGACAGTCCCACGTGCACAGGCAAGATCCAGATCCAGGGCCAGCCAGGCCTGCTGGTCGGCCCTCCCCAAGTAGTAGCAGGGCGGCTCGAGCTGGTCCGTCGAGCCCGCCAGACGACCTCGCAAATATGCAGCAGGCAGGGTGGCCAGACGGATGCTGGCCCCAGTGCGGCCAGCCAAAGCACCCTTGCCCCTGGGCACGGCCACCCTGTCGCCCCGCACCAGGATGACGCCTGTGCCGTCCTGGTCCAGCAGGTGGTCAAGCAGCCCTGGCTGTTGACGCGATGCCGTGTCGTAGTCAACATCCCCCTGAGCCAAGGGCAGAAAAGGCAGGGGTCCGGTAAGGGCCAGCGGGGAAAAGACCGTCCCAGAATCGCTCATGACTGCCTCCCCACGCGACGAACCAGGTCCAGCAGGGCTGTAGCCACCTGATCTGGATGCTCGACGGCGCTGAAGTGGCCGCAGTCGTCAATGGCGGTAAAAGTAACGTCGGTTCCGGCCTGACGCATGGTCTGGGCCAGCGGCTCCATAGTGCTTGGGGGGCTGGAGGGATCGCAACGGCCGCTGACCAGGGCCACGGGCACTCTGATGCGGCCGACCAGATCGCTCTGATCCGGACGGCCTGCAGCCATCCGCTCCCGCCAAGCGATGCCCCGGGGATCCTGGGACTGTATCCATTCAGTCATGGTCTGCACGAAGGCGGGAGAACGCTTGACCGTGGAATCGCCCTCCTGGGGACTGGCGAAGTGCATGACCGGATCAAGTGTTCCCTCCACCTCACAGGTTCGGGCGATCTGCAGCCGGTTGGCGCGAGAGGCCGGACGGTCAGCCATCAATGTGGTGTCACATAGGGCCAGCCCGGCCACCATCTGCGGATAAAGCCTTGCTACAGCCTCGACCAGATAGCCCCCCATGGAAAGTCCGACCCAGATGGCCTTCTGCGCTCCCGTCGCGGCAAACATGTCCGCAAAGGCTTGAGCCATGGTATCCAATGCACCAGGCAGGGCACCGTCAGAATCTTCCGGACCACAGGAAGCCGGCCCAGGCAGGGGACAATCGCCTGCTCCGGGCATATCTGGCGCATAGACCGGGAAGGGGCCCATACCCGCACGATCTGCCTGCGCAATCAGCGAAGCCGCGCACCGGTCCCACATGTGGTGGTCCACAGGGAAAGCATGGACCAGGACCAGCGGCAGCCCCTCCCCACGACGATATACGGTATTGGCAATGGTCATGCCCGCCTCCGAGGATTCGCGATTCACAGTGCACCGGCCCAGGTCAGGGCGCCCATCAGCACCTTGCCATGCCCGCCGGGCATCTGGCTCATGAAGGACTCCAGCATGTCCCCCTTGGGATCGATCCACTCCACGTCCAAGGTCTCGTCCTGGGGCTTGCAGTCCCCGGCCACCGGTACCAGGTAGCACAGCGCAATGGCGTGCTGGCGCGGGTCGTAGTACTCCGAGACCCCCGGCGTGGGAAAGAACTCGGCCACGGTGAAGGGCTGGGGGCTGGCAGGCAGCATGGGCAAGGCCAGCTGGCCCAGATCCTTGGCGATGTTTCTGGCCAGAGCCTCCCTGATGGTCTCGTGGTAGAGTATCCGTCCGGTGATCAGGGTGCGCTCGATGTTGCCCTGATCGTCCACGCGAAGAAGGGTACCCACCTGAGTGACTGCGCTCATTTCATTCACGCGAACCGGCACTACCTCCACATAAGGCATGGGCAGGCAGCGCCGGGCACGGTCGATGGCGTCACGGTCCAGCCATCCGGGGGGATTCGAGCCCGAAAAACCCCGGTTGAAGTCCTCTGGGGTGATGTGTGAGAAAGCGCCACGGTCGCGATCGGCATCGAAGTCGTCATCATCGGGAATCTCATCGTTCAGCACTGGCATGGCTCCATTATCCGCACCACTCTTGACCGCCCACGGGACCCCGGCGGACATCTCCACCCAGAGCATATTCGGGCGCTTTCTCCAGCCTTGATGGAATGCTGATGATTGAAAGCGGTTGCTAAGCACGGGAGCTTCCCGCGCGACAGTCA
>NZ_JBVPQK010000018.1:0-20794 GCF_058197115.1 Bifidobacterium sp. POST2/T3 (B1) | reverse complement strand
CCCCGGATCAGGTCCAGCAGGCTCTTGTGCTGGCTCTTGGTCTTCTCGTCGCTTGCATCCTGGGCCTGACGGAAGGCGGGGGTGTCCTGGACCTTGGCCCGGAAGTAAACAGCGATGGCGGCCAGCGGCAGGGCGATGATGAAGGGGATGCGCCAGCCCCAGGCCAGCATGGCTTGCGGGGAGATGGAGAACTCCAACAAGGAGACCAAGGCTGCTCCGAAGGCATAGCCCAAGTAGGATCCCACGTCCAACAGGGATGCGAAGAAGCCGCGATGCCGGTCAGGAGAATATTCGGTGACCATGGTCGAGGCGCCTGCGTATTCGCCGCCGGTGGAGAACCCTTGGATCAGTTTGAGCAGGATGAGCAGGATAGGTGCCAGGGGACCGACGGCCGCATAGTTGGGCAGGAGGCCGATCAACAGGGTGGCTGCAGACATGCTCAGCAGTGTAAAGGCCAGGATGCGCTGGCGGCCGACCTTGTCGCCCAGCTGGCCCAGGACCACGCCACCTAGAGGCCGGGCGATGAAGGTGACAGCGAAGACACCCAATGAGAAGAGCCGTTGTACGGCATCGGATGCGTCAGACAGGAAGACGCGGCCGATGGTGACCGCCAGGTAGCCGTAGACCCCCACGTCGTACCATTCCATGAAGTTGCCGACCACGGTACCGGCGATGGCCCGCTTGAGGGTTGACCTGTCCACCACGTTGATGTCGGTCAGATGCAGGCGCTCGCTCCAGCCCCGATGTGGACGTGGGTTGCGCTTCTTGGCCTTGCGCTTAGCTACGGCTTTAGCCTTTTTGGCCTGCTTTTGTTTCTGCTTCTCGTCGGTGCTGTATCCGTCAGTTGAACTTGTGTCGATTTGTGCCATTATTCCTTCTCGGGCTCTAGGCCGTTGTGCGTATCGAGTGTCTTTGTTTGCCTCAGTGGTCTCCTGTCCGGTGTCCTTTGAAAAATGTCATAAACATCTATTATAACACTTCGGTTATTTGCAGCTAATTTGAAGGTAGGTCGACTGCCTATACCGGAATAATGCTGCACCTCGGCTTATGCCGGTCGTTTGAATAGCCACATCGTGAATCTGATTGCCAAGGGTGAGCAGAAGCCTGGCCTGAGAAGAAGGGCGGCAAGAATAAGGCTATCCCGAATAAGTCAGGTGATATCCCTGCTTGCATGGCGGAATCTATTGTATGAATATATGTGAATTACTGGCTTAGCCTCTGACGGATAGGAGGTTAGCTTTGCTAAAAAGATGACATGGAATCCTATATTCCATGACAGTGTATGCCGATTGCTCGTCTGACTGACAGCGGGGTCCAGAGGACTCCATAATGGAGTCCTCTGGACCCTTATTGATTCTCGCTGTGATCAAGCCGCCAATCTGCCCGATGAGCCAGGCCGGATTATATGGCGTCTGGAGTCAGCTCAGCTGAATCATGCCTTCAGGAAGTTGGGATCCTGGAATTCGGGATTCGGATAGTGGTAGAAGCCTTGTCCGGATTCTTGCCCCAGCTTGCCTTCGTCGATCATGGCCTTGAGCTTCTCGAGTAGGGGCTTTGCCTGAGGGTTGTCGCCTTGGCGCTGGCTGATGATGTTGTAGGCAGTGCGCAGTCCGACCATGTCGAAGATGGCAAAGGGTCCCTTGGGGGATCCCATGGCGATCATCCAGGTCTTGTCGATGGTTTCCGGATCGGCTATGTCGTGGGCCCACAGCATGCCGCCGGCGCCCATGAAGGGCATCAGGAGTGAATTGAGCACGTAGCCTGGTTGTTCCTTGTGCAGCTCAATGGGTACCATGCCGATTTCTTTGGCGAACTCGACGATTTCCTCGTATATGGCGGGATCAGTCTGGCTGCTGCCCATGATTTCCGCAGTGTTCATCAGCCAGATTTGGTTGGCGAAGTGAAGGTTGAGGAATTTCTCGGGGCGACCAGTGTCTCCTGCAAAGGTGCTGGGTACATAGGTGGAGGAGTTGCTGGCGAAGATTGTCTTATCGGGAGCGACTTTGGCCAGGCTGGTATAGAAGTCATGCTTGATCGATGGCTTCTCGGGAATTGCTTCAATAACCAGATCGGCGTCAGCGACAGCCGTTTTGAGATCTGAGGTGAAGGTCAGGTTCTTCAGTCCGGCATCGAATTGTTCATCGGTTGCTTGGATATCGCGCTTGTAGGAATCCCGCAGAGCGTTGACGCGCTTCTCCGCAGCTGCCACCGCATCGTCGTTAATGTCGTATACGGTGACTTTCTTCCCCTTAAAAGCCGTCTGATAGGCAATCTGGCTTCCTAGCACGCCACCACCAGCGACGGTAACTTGCTTAATATTTGTCATGCGCAACTTCTTTCATTATTGGTATCCATCGTCGGATACGTACTTCAATCCTAATACAGCGCTGTTCTCACGAATCTGGCGGTTTCCAGGAAGAATGCCGGTTTTTAGCCAAAACTGGCTGTTGGCTCCAGGTTGGGTCACTGATAATTTTGTATTGTTCCTCACATTTACAGCCGACCCGAATGGCCATAGGCCGGATCAGCAGATTTGGCAGAATTCGATTGTCTCCCTGTTGGGTCCATAGACGTTGAAGTAGCGGATGCCCTTGTCCCAGAATGTAGGTATCGATTGAATGCTGTCTTCTTTGATCTCCAGCCCTAAATCTTTCGCGTTCTGATAGGCGGCGTTGATGTCCGGGGTGTCTAAGGCCCAGTGGTTGATGGCTCCCGTAGTCATCGGCGCTTCGTCACCTTCCCATGTCTCGATGGTCAGATGCCCGTACCGAAGAAAAGCGCAGCGGTTCTCTTTATTGGGGAATATCCCTGCTATTTCGAAACCGAGTTTGTTGGTGTAGAAATCAATTGTTTCGTCCAGATTCTTGGCGATCATGCCCGAGTGCTGGAAATCTGTAGTGAATGATGACATGGGTTGCATGGATTGCTCCTTGAAAATATGCGTTGACAGTTATCTGTAGGTCTCTTTGCTGCCCTTTAATGCTTCTGAGGTACTTCGATCTGGATTTTGACGTCTTCGGGGTGGCCCTCGGCAAATCTGTCGAAAGCTTCCTTGGCCTGCTCCATGGGATAGGTCCGGGAAACGAATGGCTTAAGCTCGATCTTGCCGGAGGCCACCATGTCTATTGCTTTCTGATAGACGTTGGCGTAGCGGAATACATTCTCGATTCTAGTCTCGCGCGCTTGGACTTCGGTGACGTCCATGGGTATCTTTCCATCGGCAGGAATGCCAATGATGACAGTAGTGTTGCCGGGAGCTCCCAGTC
The DNA here is from genome assembly GCF_058197115.1 of Bifidobacterium sp. POST2/T3 (B1). Taxonomy (NCBI): domain Bacteria; kingdom Bacillati; phylum Actinomycetota; class Actinomycetes; order Bifidobacteriales; family Bifidobacteriaceae; genus Bifidobacterium; species Bifidobacterium sp. POST2/T3 (B1). Next base: position 17,528 of record NZ_JBVPQK010000018.1, on the reverse strand, counting down.
TCCAAAGATCATTGTACGACTTGAGGTTTCCTGAGGCTTCGAAAACCCGGTCTGCACCCCAGCCATCAGTTTCCTCCATGACTCTGTCAAGGAAGGATTCTTCTTTCAAGTTAACGGGAATGACTCCCGGGATGCTGGTTGCCAGCTCTAATTTATCCTGTGAAATATCGGAGATCAGCACTTTAGCACATCCGCCGGCTATAGCTGATGCTGCTGTCAGGAGGCCAATTGTTCCAGCACCTGCTACGGCCCCAATGTCTCCGGGCTTGATGCCAGCTTTCGTTGCAGCCCACATCCCTACTGATAGCGGTTCCATCAGGGCCCCGTCTTCGTAGGTGAGGTTGTCGGGCAGTTTATAGGTAAAGGCAGCCGGATGCACGACTTCCTCGCTCAGACACCCATCCACAGGCGGAGTGGCGAAGAAGCGAACAGAAGGGTCAATATTGTACAAACCGAGTTTTGCGGCCCTGGAGTTCATATCAGGAATGCCTGGTTCCATGGCTACTCTATCGCCAACCTGGAACCCCTTGACTCCCGGCCCTACCTCTAGAACTGTGCCAGAGGCCTCATGCCCAAGAATCATAGGTTTTTCCACCACGTATTTTCCGACGCGTCCGTTCAGGTAATAGTGCGCGTCGGATCCGCAAATGCCCACGGTATGGGGCGAAATGAGGAGCTCGCCAGGACCTGGGGCCGGAGGGTCCGGCACTTCTCGAACATTGATGACGCCTTTCTTCTCAAGGACGACAGCTTTCATAATCATGCTCCTTTGCCAGATTGAAGGTCTCTATACCAAGAAACCAGTTGTTTGATTTCATCTTAAGGGCGCCCGAGGGTAAGAAGGCGTGCTCTGATAACGAGTTTTGATACTATTTTGATTCTTTGCTGTTAGAATGAGAGAAATAGTTCTTTCTGCGTCCGTGCACAGGCTGTTGAAGTGTCGCCTTCCTGCACGTGCTGAAGGCGGTTGAGTGCATGAATCATAATGTCATCGATCCAGGGTCCCTGGAAATTGTTGTACCCAAGGGAAATGAGTCTATCCGATGGCTCGAGCACGGGTATCCATCAGCCTTGGCCAGGTGGCATTACCATCCTGAGATAGAGATCCACCTTATTCGAACGAGCATGGGAACCATGATGGCCGGTGACGGAATGGTTCCCTTTGGCCCAGGTCAGGTATCGCTCTTAGGCAGTAATGTCCCCCACAATTGGATATCCGAGATGGGGCCGAATGAGAAAACAAGCATACCAAATCGTGATGTGGCTTGTCAGGTGCTTCCTAACCGGATTCAAGCCCTAGCGCAGATTTTTCCCGAGGCCATGCAAATAATGACTCTGCTGAGACGGGGTGACCAGGCCATTGTCCTTAATGGTCAATCCGCGCGCAGAGTGGCCTCTATCCTGACTGCGATGGGCGCGCATCACGACTTGGATCGGTTAATCGACCTTCTTGAGATCTTCAGCATCTTCGTACAGGCTCCACGAGGGGAGTGGACAACTGTGGTCACCCCAGGCTACCAGCCTGAGGCTTCGGCTGGGATGGCGAAACGAGTCAACCAGGCCCTTGCTTATATAAAGGCCCATATCGGAGACCGCGTCACCCTAGAAGAGGTGGCAGCTCAGGTGGCAATGGATCCGTCAGCATTTTCCCGGTTCTTCAAAAAAGCCGCAGGTATCAATTTTTCAGAAATGGTCTGTCGTTTGAGGACAGCTCGTGCCTCGCTTCTTTTGGTCACTACAGACCTGACGATTGCGCAGATTAGGACCATGAGCGGATTCAGGAATGCGGCCAACTTCAACCGACGCTTCAAAATGGAAACAGGCACTACTCCTCGCGCATACCGGCAAGCGCATTATCGTTAGAACCGGGTATTTCGTTGTGAACGGTGACTTCCGATCTATTGATGCTCTGATCTTCCATCGTCACGGAGTAGAAGCCAGCAGAGGATTCCCCTAGATCATCACCTCTATAGAGGAGATTGCAGTGTAAGTGCAGAGGTAGTGATTTTTCTTTTCGAGCTCATAGAGCTCTCGAAGTCGGTTTTGATGCATATAAGAAGATGTTTTTTGATATGTCACATCGAGTCGTTGAATACGACCTCTTGTTTTAGTGCCGGAAGCCCGCAAAGAAATATTTGGCGGTAGCGCTTTCAGGCTAATAGGGACTTCAGCTGTTGCCTGCTGATCAGAGATGGGATAGCACCTTCGTGAGCAACGCTGAAACCTGCGGCGAGGTTAGCTATGCGTGCGGCTTCTTCCAGTGTGCGGTTCTCCAAAAGGCTGGATGCAAGACAACTGATGAAAGCATCGCCCGCGCCTGTGTCATCAATGACCCTGGCTTGTCCTGCAGGAAAAAGCTTATGGGTTTTCTCTGTAACCAGAACGCAGCCTTGATCACCCAGCGTTACTATAACTGTTCCCACGCCTTTTGATATGGAGTATCGTGCTTTATCAACTATGGAACCGGGTTCCGGAAACAGCGCCTCTATTTCATTTTGGTTCGGAACAAGAATATCTATTAAATTTAGAATGTCATCAGGGAGATGGGGGCATGATGACGGTTTCAAAATTGTGATTGCATGATGTTTTCTTGCCACTATGCAAGCTTCTTTCACTGTTTCAAGTGGAATTTCGGTTTGTACCAGGCAGTAGGCCGTATTGCTAAAGATATGCTCTCTTTCGTCAATGTCATCAGGCGCTAAGGTGCTATTGGCTCCCGATACCAGGGAAATCATCGATTCGCCATTGTTGTCGACAAAGATATAGGCTTTGCCGGTATCGGTTCTTTTGATTCGCATTACACCTGTGGTGTCAACATGAAATCTATTCATGGCCTGGTAGATGAAGTCGGCCGAGGTATCGCTGCCTACGTTGCCGATCAAAGAGACATGATGCCCTAACTTTGCCACACCCACGGCTTGGTTGGTGGCTTTTCCTCCGGGCGTTGAGGCGAAGTTGCGCGTCGTGACGGTCATGCCAGGCTTAGGCAGCGTCGGCGTAGCAAGATATGTGTCAACATTGATGCTGCCGATGACGACGATCTTCTTATGTCGCATGTTAGGCGGCTGGCTTACGGTGTGTTCATTATCCAGAATGAAAATGTGTTTAAATTCTGTCTGTTCGGTTTTGTTGTGCTCGATTGCGTCGATCAGTCTGGAGCACAGATGAGTTCCAAAGTCCGCGTTCCTCATGTTGTAGGAGGATATTTCTGGTATTCCGGGATAGTGCAGAGGCTCATCGGAATCGTTTCTGAGGGTGACAAGTGAAAAATCCTGAGGAAGGCGGTAATGCAGCGATTGTGCATATTGCTGCAGCTCTACGGCGTGGCGGTAGTGTGATGCGACGAAACCTGTAACGTGGCGGTTTTCCATGACTGTGGTCAGGTTGTCGTCAATATCGTAGAACACCATATCGTTGTGGAAGGCAATGTTGTTCTCGAAAAGGCAGCGACGGTATCCCCTCAGAAAGCTTTGCGTCCGTCTGCCAGGAGATAGAAGGCAGGCGATGTTGCTATGGTTTCGATCTATGAGTTCCTGCGTCAGGCTATATGCCGCTTCTTCATATGGAAGTAGTGCAGATCGATCGTCACCCAGAGGGCCAATGATTAGCTCGGGAATTTTTTTCGCTGTGATGGTTTTATTGAGCTTTAGGCTGCTTTTATCAATCGGTTCCCAGATTATCCCGTCCACACGGTGCTCGATCGCAGCCTGAATATTCTGTTCTTCCTGCTCCTGACTCGAGTAGCTGTTGAATACCAGTGTTCCATAGCCGCTTGCCTGCGCTTGCTGAATGATGCCATCCAGGGTTGAGTCAAGGGAGATGGAGGAGCTCAGAAGCACGCCGATGCGCCAGCTGGTTGTATTGGGCTTAGATGAAGCATAAGGAGTATAGTGATACTTTTTTACTAAATCGAGTACTTTATTCCGTGTCGCTTCTGTGATACTCGAGTCTTTGTGATTTACGATTTTTGAAACCGTTGAAGTGGAGACGCCTGCAAGTTTGGCAATGTCCTTAATGTTCATGGATCTCCTTGCCGAATCTTGTATTCCTGTGCCTTGCGCGGTTGTTGCCTGCAAATACTGTCTTATCCGGACGGACTTTCAGTTTACTCGGCTACTTGCACCAGTTTTATCATTTCCCTCTTCTCGAGTCGGTTGATAGCTTGCTTGGCTGGCTTATCGGTTAGCTTCTGGTTGCTTCAAGATTGCGCCTTCCGAATTTGACACACCTTCTGGCGGCTGATACTCTCTGACTGAGAAAACATTTTAGGAAAATAATTTCCTAAGATAAGCAGGCTAGATGACTTGAGACATTGATTACCTGGAAAGAAAGTAGTCAAGGACCAAAGGTGGCGCAGAGGATGAAGTCAAAATCGTTTTTGAAAGGTATCGCTGCACAGTTTTCCACGAAATCATTGGTTCTGATTCCCATCGCAGTGGGGATCAATCTTATCGGCGGCACATTGAGCTCGACACTGAAGCTTCCGCTCTTTCTGGACATGATCGGCACTACTGTCATAGCCTGCTTATCCGGTCCTTGGGTGGCCGCTCTATGTGGGTTGTTGACCAACGTCTTTCTGTCTTTGGTCGCTAATCCCGTTTACCTGCCTTATGCGCTATCAAGTGTCCTGTGCGGCCTGGTAGTTGGCTACATGGTCAAGGCTGGACTGTTCAAGAAGATCTGGGGCGTAATACTTGTGTGGTTGGCTTGCGCCCTGGTTAATACCATAACTGCTTCTTTAGTGACGGTTTTTGTATACGGAGGTGCAACTGGCGTCAATGGCACTTCCGTACTGACGGCGGCCCTGGTGGTCGCTATGAAGAATATCGTTATTTCCGTCGTTTCCTCTTCAATGCTGGAGAACTTGGTAGATAAGGGAATTACCGTATTCATCGCTTATGTCATAGTGCGCCGTATCCCCAAGCGGTTCTTGAGCCAGTATGCTCTTGATGATACTGACGACGACGAATTGGACGACATCGATGAGGACGATGATTCGGCTGAAGATTCGTCTGAAATGTCTGTGAAGTCTACCGAGACAGCGACTGATCACGTTGAGGGCGCTCCTTCGGAATCCGTCGAAGGCAATGATGAGACAAGCAATGACTCGAGAAATCAGGGAGCGCGCTGATGTCCGGGCCTGCTTCCGTTGCCATACCTGACTCGCCCTTAGCGCGAATGCATCCCATCGCGAAAATCGTAGGGATTTGTTCGCTTGGTTTGTCCACGATAGCATGGCCGGACTTTACCCTTGGGTTGTTTTTTATCCTCGTGCTTTTCTTGACGGCTGCAACAGCACATGAGCTCAGGCCGTTCGCCAAGATCATGCTTGGTTTCGGCATACCGGTGACGATCATGCTGCTCTTCATCCAAGGCTGCTACAGTCCAAAGAACACCAAGACCATACTTGATTTGGGATTTGCAAAGATGGGACTGGAAGGCAGTCTTTACGCAGCCAAGATAGTGGTCACCCTTATGGTTTTCCTGGGGTCTTTCTATCTGACGACCAAGACCACATACATGGGCCGTTTGGTAGCCGCATTAAGCCAGGTTGGAGTTCCGTCCAAAGTTGGTTACCTGATACTGGCGAGCTTGAATGTTGTCCCTCAAATGCAACGCCGAATAACGGTTATCGAGCAATCCCAGCACTCTCGTGGGTTGGAAACAGGCGGGAACATTATTTCCAGAGCGAGAGCTTTCATACCGCTGCTGGGGCCAGTGGTTCTTTCATCCCTGACTGACTCTCAAGAGAGAGGCATGACATTGGAGACCAGAGGGTTTGGCATCAAGGGAATTCGCCAGACCAGTTATATCGAGGTCCAGTGGAGACGGGCAGACACCTTGTTCACTGCATGCATCACGCTTCTTTTTTTGCTGGTCCTGGCAGGTTCCATCCTGTCTGGCATGGGGATCGTCCCCCTTGGCATTCAGTGGGGAGGTCGGGCATGAGAAAAGCAATTGAGGTAAAGGATTTCTCGTTCCGCTATCGAAATGCCTCGTCAAGTGCTTTGAAGCGCGTCAGTTTTGCAGTTGAAAAAGGCAGCTTTTTCTGCATCATCGGTGCCAATGGGGCTGGAAAATCAACCCTCTGTAACGCACTGGTCGGATTGGTCCCGCACTATTTCGTGGGCAAGTCTAAAGGGCTGGTTCAAATTGAGGGTGTCGATGTTGCCAAGACGACCATAGCTGAATTGTCGAAGACTATTGGCTTGGTTTTTCAGAACCCATTCAATCAGCTTTCGTATACAGCCGGCACAGTGGCTGAGGAACTTGCATTCGGTCTTGGCAACTATGGAGTGCCACGGGAGATCATGCATGAAAAAGTGCTCCAGGTGGCGCACCTTATGCATCTGGAAGAACTGCTCGACAAAAACCCCTTGGACTTGTCGGGCGGGCAGGTTCAACGAGTGGCGTTCGGTTCTGCGTTCATCATGGAGCCCAGCATCTTGGTGCTTGACGAATGTACTGCTCAGTTGGATCCCTTGGGAAGCGAAGAGATATTCAATATTGTCAAAGACCTTAATTCCAATGGGGTGACTGTCGTCATGGTTGATCATGACATGGAACGCGTCGCCCAGTATGCCGACCAAGTCATGGTAATGCGCATGGGCAAGGTTGTCGCTCTGGGAACGCCAAGGGAAGTATTCACTGACCCCCGTACGTCGGATTGGGGCATTGATGTGCCTGACTATGTCAAGTTGGGCAGAGGCCTGCAGTCTGCTGGTTTTGATCTTGCTGAGTTGCCTATTGATGAGAGTCATGCTGTTCAGACGATCAGGGGTTTGCTATGAAAATTGTTGTCGAACACCTGAAGCATGCCTATCCGAATGGCTATTGTGCCCTACAGGATGTCAACCTGACTTTTGAGGGTAACCAGCCTGTGGCATTGATTGGTCAGAACGGTGCCGGCAAGACGACCTTGGCCAAGCATCTGAATGGAATACTCAAGCCCACTTCTGGTCGAGTATTGATCGATGGGGTTGATGTCGCGACTGCGCAAACAGCTCAATGGGCCCGAAAGGTAGGGTATATCTTTCAGAATCCGGATGACCAGCTGTTTCTGGATAGTGTGCGTAAGGAATTTGAATTTGGACCTCATCAACTAGGTGTGAGCCAGGAGGAGATAGAGCACAGGATAGCCAAGATCGCCGAATTGGTCGGGCTGGAGAAGAAGCTAGACAGCCATCCCTTCGATTTAAGCCCCACCGAGAAGAAATTCTGCGCTATCGGTTCTGTACTCATGATGAATACCGGAGCCTTGGTGTTTGATGAGCCGACTTGCGGACAGGACAAGCTTGGGGATGACCGCCTGGCGACCATCATTTCAAGGCTGAAAGATCAGGGCAAGCTGTGTATCACGATTTCACATGATATGAAGTTTGTCGCCAGAAACTTTCCTCGTGTGGTCCTTATGCGAAAAGGACAAGTTCTTTTGGAGGGAAGCAGGGAAGAGGTCTTTTCGCGCCAAGAGATTCTTCAGAAGGCCTATGTGACGCCCCCTCCAATCACGCGAGTAGCGCAGGAAGTTGGCATAGCCAAACCAGTTTTCACTGTTGCAGCATTTACCGAAGTCATTCGACAAGCAGGACAGAAAGGAAAAGAACGTGGCTAAGGTCATCGTCCAAATCTACGGCATCAGAAGCGTTGAGGATGCACGAATGGTCATCGATGCAGGGGGTGACCACCTTGGCGTCTCCTACGGAAGCATCAAACGCACCCCAGGCCAGCTCGATTGTGCACAGGCCAGGGCGATATTTGATGCCATAGGTAACGACGCTGTCAAAGTCGGGCTTACCGTTGCTGAAGATATTGACGAAATCAGCGATAACCTCAACGAAGCCTTGCCTGATGTCCTGCATCTTTCTGGTGACATCGATGCTATCGAACCCGATCAGATACGGGTTCTCCGCAAGCGGTTCCCGTCTTTGCGAATCATGCAGGCCATCCCGGTCTTGGCCGGCGTTCCACTGGATGAGCAAAGAGTCATGGAATATGTCAAGGAATACGAGCCAGTTTCGGATTTCTTCCTCATCGACACCAAGACGCCTGAGGCCGGAGATATCGGTGCGACCGGTCTGACTCATGATCGCAGCATCGACAAGGCCATCATCGAGGCTACTGACGTCCCTTGCATCATTGCCGGCGGACTCGATGAGCAGAATGTGGCTGAGGCAATAGCGCAGACAGATCCTTATGGAGTCGATTCATTCAGCTTTACCAACTACTCCGATGAGCGAGGTGATGGCCTTCACTGCAAAGATCCCCAGAAAGTCATAGCTTTCGTCCAGGCGGCGCGCGATGCCTGAAGTAGCAGTTGTAGGCGACGCCAATGTGGACATCATTGTTCCTTTTCCGCGTTTTTTGAATCCGGAGAGGACCAGGGTCGAATACCCGACTCCAGAAGTCGTAGGAGGGGGTACTTGTGCCAACACGGCGGTGGCTCTTGCGAAGCTGGACCGCGATGTGCTCTTCGCTGGCACTGTAGGTGATGATTCTTACGGCCGCTTTACCAAGAAGGACTTGATAGCGGCGGGAGTGGATGTTGACGGTCTGATAGTTGATCGAAAGGTCAATACTGTCGGTGTTTTCGCCTTCATCGATGAGACCGGCGAACGGTATCTCTGGGGCTGGCCTAGGGACCATCAGTCCTTCAAAGAACTGGATTGGGACAAGCTTCCTATGAAGAAGCTCGCCGAGGTCTCCTGGATCCACAGTTCAGGCATGTGCTTGACCTATGCGGGTGGTTCACGAGACAGCATCATCCGCTTGTTCGCCTGGGCTCGTGAGCGCGGGATTCGTACTTCACTGGACCTGAACCTTCGCGTAGACAATGGAGAACTGGATCCCGACTTTGCCGGTGCATTGAATGAGATCTTGCCTCAGGTGGATTATTTGCTTGGTTCAGGGCCCGAAGAATTTGCCTATTTGGGTCGAGACAACTGGAGGGAGAACGCCAGGAACCTTGCCTGCGATGGCCGTGTGGTGGTCGCACGTGATGGCAGTCGGGGTTCCATCGGATTTACTCAGGGGAACCCGGAGATTAATGTTCCTGCTTTCAAGGTCGAAGTGGCAGACACCGTCGGCGCTGGAGATACCTACAATGCGGGTTTCATTAGTGCCATTCTGTCCGGCGAAGAACTCGTGGGAGCGTTGAGACAGGGAAACGCTGTATCGGGTTACGAGGTCAGCCATAAGGGCGCTCGGCACTGTCCCGATATTCAACAGCTTGACGATTTTTTCAACAATCACGAATTACTCAAGGAGGAATAATGAAGAAAAAAGTAATCCTGGACTGCGATCCTGGACATGATGACGCTTTCGCAATGATGCTGGCGGTCCAAAACCTGGATGTGCTGGGCATTACGACGATCGGTGGCAACTGCACCCTGGAAAACGTAACGCGGAATGCCATCAAGGTTTTGGAAGTCATCGGCCAGGCTGACAATATTGGTGTTTACCCTGGTCATAGCAGGCCAACGGTCATGCCTCTGGTCACTGCCCCTCAGTTCCATGGGGAAACCGGACTGGATGGTCCCGATCTGCCCGAGCCCACCCATTCGCCGCAGGACAAACATGCCGTCGACTTTATTGTTGATACGGTCATGAGCACTGATGACGTGACCCTCATTGCCACGGGACCGTTGACCAATATCGCTGCTGCCCTTAATCGCGAGCCGCGCATAGTCGACCGCGTCCGTGAGATTTGCATCATGGGCGGATCGGTGACTTTTGGCAATTGGACTCCTACTGCGGAATTCAATATTTATGTTGATCCCGAGGCCGCTTATCGAGTCTTTAATTCTGGAATTCATGTCAAGATGACAGGGATCAATCTGACGAGGCAGTGCTGTCTGACCGAGAAGCATATTGCAGATTTCCGGAATATTGGCACCAAGGCTGCCAACTTCGCTGCTGATTTGACCGAGTACTTCCTGAAAACCTGCGAAGATGAAACGCAATTGACAGGAGCCACCATTCACGATGCTTGCGCAGCGGCCTGGATCATCAATCCTGATCTCATCAAGTCGGCTCCCATGCATATTGATATCGAGCTTAAGGGTGAATTGACCAGGGGAATGACGGTATGCGATTACCGGCACCTGCGTGGCATTGATCCAGCTGCCGATATCGAGCGTACGCCGCAGATGGATTTCCGCGGGGAGCAACCCAATGCGGAGGCAGCGCTTGAATTGGATTTCCCTGGTTTTGTGGATCTGCTGTACAAGACGCTACGTCAGTATGACTGAAAACTAAACGACAGGAATTAGGAGTTTTTTGGTGGGTATTCACATGGTGCTGTGGGACTTCGATGGGACCCTTGCAGACAGCAGCAGCGATGTATGGCGCTCGCTTGTGTATGCTGCAAGTCTCGAAGGCGGTGGCTTCCCAGCTGCATTCATGCAGGACAATAGCAATTTGAGCGCCCCTATGAGGACCATTTTCAACCATGTGAATCCCCGCCCTAGCCCAAACAGGCTGGAAACTTTCGAAAAGAACGTGAACACCCACTACCGGACCATAAATGACTTCCCCTCTACTCGGCTATATCCGGGTATAGCAATCATTCTTGAAGAATTGAGATGCAAAGGCATAGGAAACGTAATCGTCACCATGAAGCCGAAGCCGGCTCTTGAACGATTGCTGACCACCAAGGGCTGGGAGGACAAGTTCCAAGGATGGATTACCCCTGAAGTGGCTTCCGGTCGAGAGATGACCAAGGAAGCCATGGTCTCTTATGTTTTGGATCGATGGCACCTATCTGCGCAGGACTGCCTATTGATCGGTGATAGCCAGGGAGATATTAGGGCTGCTGCAACTCATGCAGTCAGGTCAGTCGGTGTGACCTATGGCGACGGTGATACCGAGCTTCTACTTGAAGCGAATCCGACTTATGTGGCTCACGAGGTAATTGATTTGGCTTCGATTCTGAAGAAAGAAGTATGATATGTTTCAAGATTTCACTATCTGCATTAACACCAGATTCATTTTTGGACGAGGTGCTGAGGAACAAGTAGGCCAGGAATTTGCAAAACTCGGGGTGCATAAGATCCTCATCCACCATGATGACGGCAGCTACCTGCAAACCACGGGTCTTCTGGACACGATCAAAAAGAGCTGCGACCAGGCTGGTGTCAAGTATGTCGAGCTAGGCGGCGTGCAGCCTAATCCCAGGTTGAAGAAGGTGCGAGAGGGCATTGAACTCGCCCGCCGCGAGGGCGTGGAAGGTGTTCTGGGCATCGGCGGCGGCAGCAGTATCGATTCCGCCAAGGCTATTGGTCTGGGCCTGGCGAGTGACCGCGATGTCTGGGACTACTTCACGGGCGTTGCCGAGCCCCAGGCAACGGTTCCGGTAGGTGCAGTCCTGACCTGCCCTGCAGCCGGTAGCGAGTCGAGCCAGGTGGCAGTAATAAACAATGAGGATGAGCACCGCAAGTTGCTGGTGAGCAATCCCGTTGTTCGCCCGGCTTTGGCTTTTATGGACCCGCTGCTTTCCGAGTCTCTTCCAGCTTTCCCGACCGCTTGCGGAGTTGTGGATATGTTCTCGCATATCTGTGAGCGCTACTTCACCAAGGATGACACTTTCGGGCTCATAGACCGTATGTCTGAAGGCGCTCTGCGTACCCTGGTCGCCATCGGCCCTAAGTCAGTAGCAGACGGGAAAAACTATGAATACCGTGCGCAGATAATGTGGGCCTCGACGATAGCGCAGAACAACACCCTAGGGGTCGGTCGTGAACAGGATTGGTCAACCCACACCATAGCCAACGAACTGAGTGCCCTTTATGACACCCCTCATGGTGCCACTCTCTCCATCATCATGGGGTCGTGGATGAGGTATTGCATCAAAAGGTCTCCTCGGCGCTTCGCCCGGTATGCCCAAGAAGTATTCGGCCTTCACGATGAAACCATGGATGTTACGGATCTGGCCTTGCGCGGCGTGACAGCAACCGAGAACTTCTTCACTTCGATGAACATGCCGACCTCCTTTGCTGATTACTCGATTCCTGAAGATGGCATCGAGCAGATGCTGGACAATATCGACTTCTATGGACCTGACCAGGCAATAGGTTCCATAGTCAGGCTGAACCGCGACGACTGCAGGGCGATTTTCCAAATGGCTTTGGGCCATGGCGAAACTGCCGACACTGTTGCTCCTCAGGCGCAATAAGAGCATGAGGGAACCGGCGTTCGAGCGGTACTGAGTCGATTCCCTATGACCAGCTTTCCATTAGACATCAAAGAAAAGGAGTGAACTGATGGCTAAACCTCTGATTATCGATACAGATCCTGGTATTGATGATGCTGCGGCAATTACCTTGCTGGTAGATGAGCCTGCTTTTGACATCAAGTTGATTGCCTCGGTATCCGGCAATGTGGGTATCGGACATACAACCAACAACGCTCTCAAACTGCTGACTTTCTTAGGCAGGAGGATCCCTGTTGCCCGTGGTGCGGCTGCTCCGCTTATGAGAGACAACCGTTTTGCTACGGAAGCGCACGGCAAATCGGGTATGGGGTCTTTTGAGTTTCCCGAGCCCGACGACAGTCTGCTGACCGAAGATAACGCAGTTTTGGAGGAACGTAAGGTGCTCATGGAGAGCACCGAACCCGTCACCATATTGACACTGGGACCCCTGACCAATATCGCCCTTCTTCTAGCGACTTTCCCTGAGGTCAAAAGCCATATCGAGCGCATCGTCTCGATGGGCGGATCAACAGAACGAGGGAATATCGGAGTCTACGGCGAGTTCAACATCTCTGTTGATCCAGAAGCAGCCAAAATGGTTTTCCGCAGTGGACTTCCTATCACTATGGTCGGTCTGGATATTGGCCGAAAGGCTCACCTGATTCCCAATGACCTCGATGATTTGGAAGCTGCAGGCGAAGTCGGCAAGATGGTCGGCTCCCTCTTCCGCTCTTACGATGGCGGCCACATCGAAGAGGGGATCAAGATGTATGACCCTTCGGCGGCTATGGTCCTGATCGAGCCGGAACTGTTTACGATGCGTTCAGCCTTCGTTGATGTTGAAATCTCCAGTCCAATAACTTTGGGTGCGACAGCCGTTGACTATGACGGTATCCTCAGCGAGGAAAAGAACTCAGATGTTTGTGTGGATGTCGATGTGGACGGTTTCCGCAAGAGCTTCGTGGACCGCATATCGCGTGTTCAGCGAAAATAAATCTTTCCAAAGAGAAATGAAAGGAAATTAAAAGATAATGAGTGAGTCAACTGTCTCCGAGGAGCAAAGGAACGGCATACCCGTTCCCGAGGAGGGGACACCGGAGTTCGCGAAAATGAACAAGATGGCCCGCGTGGCCATCCCGGTGGTCCTAATCATCTTCACCCTGGGTGTGCTCCAGCAGCAGGCCTTCGGTATGATCTACGTGAACATCGGCAAGCAGCTCAACCAGGCCAACCTGGCGCCGCTGATCACCTCTCTGCCAGGCATCATCCTGGGAATTGTCTGCGTCATCTACGGATCCCTGGGCGACTTCGTTTCCCTGAAGAAGATGATGATCCTGGGCACGATCGTCTTCGTGCTGGGGTCGATTCTGGGGTGCTTCGGCACCTTCAGCATCTGGATCGTCATTGCCGCCCGCGTGGTGCAGTCTGCCGGTTGGCAGGTTTCCGGATCTATCTTCCTGGTTCTGGTCTCCAAGTACGTGGAGAAAAAGAAGCGCGTGCTCTGGTACGGCGTCTTCGTTGCAGTCTTCCGCTTCGCCGCTGCCTTGGGAGTCTTCCTGGCTGGCTACATGACCCTGCTTGACTGGCGCTGGCTCTTCGGCGTGGGCATCGTGGCCGTCTTCTTCATTCCCGTTCTGGCCAAGAACCTGCCTGACCAGCATGCCGCTGGCGCCAAGATCGATGGAATCGGCTTCACGCTGATCGGACTGTTCGCCGCTTCGGTGACCATGTTCTTCACAGATATCAACTGGGGCTGGGGCATCGCCTGCATTGTGACCCTGGTGGCCTTCCTGGTCTATGTCAACAAGGCCAGCAACCCCTTCATCACTCCGAAGATGCTGACCAACCCGGCCTTCGCTATGACCATGACCGTCATCTTCGTCGGCTACTTCTTCAGCTACACCCTGAACGCCGGCGTCAACGCCATTGGTCTGAACGTCTACGGCATCGACTCCTCCAAGGTCTCCAACCTGTTGGTCTGGTCCATCATCCTGGCCGGCATCATGGGATTCGCAGCCGGGCCGATCATCCAGAAGATCGGGCGCAAGGCTTCGGTCATCTTGGCTTTGGCCTGCATGGGCGGCGGCCTGATCGCCATCGCCTTCCTGATCCCAGCCGGCAAGATCTGGGCCCTGGCTGTGGCGCCCTGCATCTACTACTTCGGCACCTCCTTCTTCTACCAGCCCATCGTTGACACGGCGACTCTGACCGTAGAGCCTGAGGAGTCCGGCCGTGCGCTTGGCTTCAACGACCTTCTCCAGGCCATAACCGGTTCCATTGGCGTGGCGCTCTTCGGTCAGCTCATGGCTAACGGTTCCATGGGTTCGGGTAGCCTGGCTGGCACCAAGCAGGGCCTGGCATCGACCTACGCCAACGTCTTCATGATCGGCGGCGTGATCATTCTGCTGGGCATGGTGCTCTTCATCTGCTCCATGAAGATGATCTACAGCCACTCCCGCGTGGCTGCGGACGAGGGCTGATCCTTCGAGCTACTAATCTCATTAAGAGAACCGGGTCTGGGGATTTACTCTTGGGCCCGGTTCTTGTCCATAAGGGTGTGGGCAGGATTCTGTTGGGCAGAGTTTCCACAACAACGTCGGCGGTTGAACAATAGTCGGCCTAGGAATGTCCGAATTATGGATACGGGTTGGGAGTATGCAACCTGGCGCTCTAGGATCGTGGCCATGGAGAAAACGACATCATTGCAGCCTCGGTTGCCCAAGGGTGTCTTCTTCTATGTCGATGCCCGATGGCGTTGATTTTTTAGTTGGTTCTTCTTCTGATTCCTATATTTACTTCAGTGTTTAAGGTTGTTCTTTTATTATCTGCTGACATGCTGCCATAGGAAACTCATGTCCATGGCACGCTGAAACGGCATCAGGTGAGGTATCGTGCCGCTCTAAACCGCAGTACTTGACTTAGGAAGTGCCCTAATGACTATCAACGTAACCATGGAATCCCGCCGGTTCTCCAGCGACCTCGACGCCCTGGCCATCTACAGGCGGCTGTGTACCAGATATCGGGAGAATCAGCTCTTTCTTCTGGAGTCCCTGAGTGGTCCTGATCCGGATCGGAACCGTTCGACTATCGGATTCGAACCAATGTTGGCCGTAAGCGTGACGGACCACGTCATGACCATCGACCCTTTGGGCGATGCTCAGCTGACAGGCCTGCTGGAGACTTTCGGACGGATTGAGCAGGGGGTGGTTCGTCTTCCGGTCCCCAGCATCCAGGAAGTCTTTGCAGTGCTGAGGAGGCTGGAATCCTCCTTCGCCATCAGCGGCGACCACGAAGGCCCCTTCGGGATGGGCTGGTTCGGCTATTTCGGGTATGACACCATCTTCATGATCGAGGATTTGGAGGAGCGAATACCAAGGGATGCGGCCTTGCCTGTCATCTCGTTGACGCTTTATCGGGGAATCATCACCCTGGATCTGAAAACCGGTGGTTGCAGCGCCACCCTGATCCATGTCGATAAGGATCCTGCTGGATGTGACAGCCCCGAGGGCAAGGAAAATCTGCGAGAGCGCGGAACATCTGCACAGTCTGATGCGCAGGTTCCGAATGTGCTAATCGAGAACGGAAGGCCCGGGTATGGATCTGCGCTGTTGGAAGAGGTGCTGGGGCTGCTCCAATCTCATGCATCGCCGGGGCAATTTCCTGAAGAGGATGGTGCCCAAAGCAGCATCCAAGGCGGCATCGGGCCGGATTATTCATACAAGGCCCATGACACGATCGATCGGGACCATTTCTATCAGTGGTTTGCCAAGGGCAAGGAGCACATAGCCCAGGGAGATGTGTACCAGCTCCAGCTCGGGCATGAGATCCAGGTGGATTCCCGCATTCCGCCCTTCCAGGTCTACCAGCGGTTGCGTCTGCAGGATCCATCCCCCTATATGTATTACTTCGTGACCCCCCAAGGGGTGCATGTCATTGGAGCCAGCCCCGAGCTTTTCATTGGGCTGACCCCAGATGGTGACATAACCCTGCGGCCCATCGCCGGAACGGTCGGCAATCCCGGAGGTGAGGAGGCCCGCCAGGCGGCCATCAGGCAGCTGACCGGCGACCCCAAGGAGCGGGCCGAGCACCTGATGCTGGTAGACCTGGGTCGCAACGACGTAGCCAGGTGCTGTACTCCCGAATCCTTGGAGGTGGACCGGCTGATGACCACCGAGGTCTACTCCCACGTCATTCATATGGTTTCGGATGTGGTCGGCCGGATCCGGCCTGGTCTGGACAAGTATGACATCTTCTCGGCCGCTTTCCCCGCCGGCACCATGACAGGAACCCCCAAGGTACGTGCCGTGGAGATTATCGAGGAGACCGAGATCAGTTCACGCGGGGTATATGCCGGAGCTGTGGGCTTCCTCGGATTTGACGGTCAGGTCCTGACTGCGCTGTGCATACGGACAGCCTCCTACCATTCCGGCAGCTATCACCTGCGTGCCTCGGCCGGGATTGTCGAGGACTCCCAGCCGGAGAGCGAGTGGCAGGAGACCATGAAGAAGATGAGTTCGGCCTACCTGGCCATCACCGGAAAGGAGCTGGCCCATGAAGGTCTTGCTGGTTGATGCCTTCGACAGTTTCATCTATGTGGTCAAGAACTACGTGGACCTGCTGGGCGCCGATACGACCATTGTCCGGGTGAACCGCCTTGCGCAGGTGGATCCGCTCGCCTTTGATGCGGTCGTTCTGGGTCCTGGACCGGGGCGCCCGGAGGACTGCGGCTACCTGGAGCTCTTGGACCAAGTGGCAGGACGGAAGCCGGTCTTTGGCATCTGCCTGGGCATGCAGGCCATCGCGGTGCACGCCGGAGCTCGGGTGGTCAGGGCCTCCAGTCGTCAGCATGGCAAGGTGAGCGGGATAAGAAACGACGGGAAGGGCTGCTTCAAGGGTCTGCCCGATACCTTCGACGTGACCAGATACCATTCCCTGGTTGCCGACGAGGCCTCGGTCAGTCAGGTCGCCGATCTGGAGATCAGCGCGCGCTCGCTTATGGATGGCTATGTGATGGGTCTGAGGCGGGACCGGTCGCTCATGGAGGGCGTCCAGTTCCACCCCGAGAGCATCGGTAGCCAGTATGGTCACCAGGTAATCGCCAATTTCTTCCAGGAGTACTGCGGCTGATTCGACCAGGAATGACTCATCAGGCCAGGCCGGGTTCCTTTCCGTATAATCCGCCGTGTAACAAGCAGGACTGTGGTTTCTCTTCATCTGTCCTGCAAGATGCTGTGGCGAGGTTCAGCTCGGAAACCCATGGCCTTATACTCACATAGTCAGAGGGGTTCGTGTGATCACTCTCTGATTCGTAGGTCAAGAAAGACTGGAGTGGGTTGTCCGC
>NZ_JBVPQK010000017.1:0-20802 GCF_058197115.1 Bifidobacterium sp. POST2/T3 (B1) | reverse complement strand
GGCGTGGAACTGGATGCCACACGCAAGCAGGTTGAGGAGATGATCGGTAAGGGCAATGCGGTCCCCAATGGGCACATTCCATTCACGCCGCACGCCCGTCAGGTCTTGGAGCTGTCGCTGCGCGAAGCTCTTCAATTGGGTCACTCATACATTGGCACTGAGCACATCCTCCTCGGCCTCATTCGTGAGGGTGAGGGCGTCGGCACCCAGGTGTTGATCAAGATGGGTGTGGATCTGGGCGATTTGCGGACCGCCACTATTGACATGATTCGCGGCAACCATGAAGGCGGCGACGCTGGCAAGGGCGATCTGGCCAATGCCGGCGGCGTTTCCAACAAGGGCGGGCAGACCGGTTCGGCCATTTTGGACCAGTTCGGCAGGAACCTGACCCAGGAAGCCGCTGAAGGCAAACTGGACCCGGTCATCGGCCGAGCCAACGAGATTGAGCGGGTCATGGTCGTCCTGTCCAGGAGGACCAAAAACAACCCGGTACTGATCGGCGAGCCTGGCGTGGGCAAGACCGCCGTGGTCGAGGGCCTGGCGCAGAAGATCCATGAGGGCGATGTTCCGGAGACGCTCAAGGGCAAGCAGGTCTACTCGCTGGACCTGGGCTCCATGGTGGCCGGTTCACGATATCGTGGCGATTTCGAGGAGCGTCTGAAGAAGGTGCTCAAGGAGATCAAGACCCGGGGCGACATCATTCTCTTCATCGATGAGATTCACACCATCGTTGGCGCGGGTTCGGCCGACGGGGCCCTGGGCGCTTCTGACATGCTTAAGCCCCTGCTGGCCCGCGGCGAGCTGCAGACCATCGGTGCCACCACTACCGACGAGTATCGCAAGTACATCGAGAAGGACGCAGCACTTGAGAGGCGCTTCCAGCCTATTCAGGTCTCCGAGCCCACAATCGCCCAGACCATCGAGATCCTCAAGGGTCTGCGCGGTCGCTACGAGCATCATCACCACGTCACCATCACGGACAAGGCCCTGCAATCGGCGGCTGAGCTCTCTGCACGCTACATTCAGGACAGGAACCTGCCTGACAAGGCTATAGACCTGATCGATGAGGCTGGTGCACGTCTGCGCATCAAGCGGCTGACTGCCCCGCCAGAGCTCAAAGAGCTGGATGCCAAGGTGGATCGTATCTCCGCCCAGAAGGACCAGGCCATCAAGGACCAGGACTTCGAGAAGGCCGCTCAGCTGCGTGACAGCCAGGAGAAGCTGGAGGCCGAGCGCAAGGAGAAGGAGCAGGCCTGGCACGAGGGCGAGTCCGACGTGAAGATGGTCGTCGACGAGGATGTGATCGCCGAGGTGGTCTCTTCGACCACCGGCATCCCGGTCTTCAAGCTGACCCAGGCCGAGTCCAAGAAGCTCCTGGGCATGGAGAAGGAGCTGCACAAGCGGATCATCGGCCAGGATGAAGCCGTCTCAGCCCTGTCCCGCTCCATCCGCCGTACCCGTGTGGGCCTCAAGGATCCCAAGCGTCCTGCAGGTTCCTTCATCTTCGCTGGACCCACCGGTGTGGGCAAGACCGAGCTGGCCAAGGCTCTGGCCCAGTTCCTCTTTGATGATGAGGATGCCCTGATCCGGGTGGATATGTCCGAGTTCTCGGAGAAGTACTCCACTTCTCGTCTCTTCGGTGCCCCTCCGGGGTACGTGGGATACGAAGAGGGCGGCGAGCTGACCGAGAAGGTCAGGCGCAAGCCATTCTCCGTGGTCCTCTTCGACGAGATCGAGAAGGCCCATCCGGACATCTTCAACACCCTGCTGCAGGTGCTGGACGACGGCCATCTGACTGATGGGCAGGGTCGCATGGTGGACTTCAAGAACACCATTATCATCCTGACCACCAACCTGGGAACCCGCGACATCGCCAAGGCTGCCAACACCGGCTTCAACGTGAGCGGCAACACTGAGACCTCCTATCAGAGGATGAAGGACCAGGTGACCAGTGAGCTCAAGCAGCAGTTCAGGCCCGAGTTCCTGAACCGACTGGATGACATCATTGTCTTCCAGCAGCTGACCGAGCCCCAGGTCCGTCAGATCGTCGATCTGGACATCGCTCAGCTCAATGATCGTCTCTTCGAACGCCACATGTCCTTGGACCTGACTGACAAGGCCAAGGACCTGCTGGCCGAGAAGGGCTTCGATCCGCTCCTGGGTGCCCGGCCTCTGCGCCGCGTCATCCAGCGGGACATCGAGGATGCGGTCTCCGAGAAGATCCTCATGGGCGACCTTACGGACAATGAGTCCGTTCAGGTCGACGCAGAAGGTGAGGGCATCCTAGGCGAGTTCACCTTCACGGGCAAGCCCTTCGAGGGACCCCGTCATGCGGCTAACTCTACCGATGGACAGAACCAGGAGCCTGAACTGGTTGGAGCCCCAGTGTCTGCCACCCCAGATGCCGATCTCTCTGAGGACGCCTCCCAGGTAGAGCGGGCAGAGCGTCCCTTGGGCGATGAACCAGCAGAAGGTTCAGCTGAATAAATAAAAAGGCCAAGGATGTACTCTCTGGTTGTTTAGCAGAGGACCCAAGGTGTAAAACACAATGATGGGGTGGGGAACGCGAAAGGTGTTCCCCACCCCATCATTGATATTTCCAGGTTTCTGCCCAGCAATAGGTGGACCTGGAGAGGGTGAAACTTACAGGTAAAGCTTCTGCTCCTTGGTGCGTACCTCCTCATAGGCCTGGTGGGCCTGCTTGCTGGAATCTATATGGGCCACCTGGGGTGTCGCTACATCCCACCAGGCCTGGGATGAGTTGTCGCGGACAACAGGGTCTACCGTCACGTAGATGGCGGCTATGGTCTCGCCATCTACGGCCTTCTTGACTGCGTCCTTGAGCTCCTCGGCGTTAGTGGGGCAATAGGTGGGTACACCATACCCCTCCAATATCTTCGGGAAATCGATGGGCAGGTAGTGGTCCTTGTCCTCCAGTCCCTGCTCATTCTTCATGTAGAAGCGGGTTTCAAACCCCTGTGATCCGACCTGATGGGAGAGGGTGTTGATGGAACCGAACCCGTGATTGTCGACCAAAATAATGATGATTTTTTCATGTTCCTGAATGGCGGTGAGGACATCCTGGTGGTACATGAGGAAGGAGGCGTCTCCGATGAAGGTGAAGATCTCCCGATCTGGTGCCGCCATACGCATCCCTAGGCCAGCTGGTATTTCGTAGCCCATGCAGGAGTATCCGTATTCGACTGAATAGCCTAGAGGGGATCCTGGTCTCCAGAGCTTCTGCAGGTCACTAGGCATGGATCCGGCGGCGTTGACCACCACATCCTGAGACTTGGCGAAACTGTTGACAATTCCGATCACCTCCTTTTGACCGAGCTTGTTGTCTCCGGGAATATGCTGGGTCTGCCGAACGACTTCCGCCCTTGCTTCATCTGCAGCCTCCTCCGCCTGCCTGCGGTAGTCAGAAGGTACTTGCCAGTCTTTCAGGGCTCGGCTCAGTTCACGAATTGCCTCCCTGGCATCCCCGACGACCGCGATGGCTGCTTCCTTGTTGGCATCGAAGGAGGCTACGTTGATATTGACAAAGCGTACCGAGGGGTCCTGGAACATGGTATTCGATGCTGAAGTAAAGTCGGTGTACCTGGTTCCGATGCCGATGATCAGGTCCGCTTGGCGTGCTAGCTGATTGGCGTATTTGAGTCCGATGGAGCCAAGGGGTCCGACATTCAATGGATGCTCATAGGCTACAGCCCCCTTGGCTGCCTGAGTGCTGCCAACGGGGATGCCGGTATGTTCAATGAAGTCGGTCAAGTCCTGGCTGGCTGAAGAGTAGACTGTACCGCCGCCGGCAATAATGAAGGGCCGTTTACTGGCACGTATGGCTTCGGCGGCTGCAGCCAAAGCGTCCGCATCCGCTCGGGGCCGGCCGATTCTCCAGATGCGTTCCTTGAAGAGGGAAGTGGGGAAGTCGTAGGCTTCGGCCTGAACATCCTGGGGCAGGCAGAGGGTTACCGCCCCCGTCTTGGCTGGGTTCGTCAGCGTTTCCATGGCTGCCAAGAGCGCTGTCGGGAGCTGTTCAGGGCGGTTGATCCTATCCCAGTAGCGACTGACGGGGCGCAGGGAGTCGTTGCCGGAAACATCATAGGAGCGTTCATCCTCTATCTGCTGCAGGACTGAACCGGCACGACGGGTGGAGAAGATATCGCTGGGCAGCAGGAGGACGGGAAGATGGTTGACCGTTGCCGTGCCAGCAGCAGTCACTAGGTTGGCGGCTCCTGGACCGATGGAGGTGGTCACGACCATGGCTCCCATGCGGTTTTTGAGCCGTGCGTAGCCAACGGCTATGTGGCCCATGCCTTGTTCATTGCGCCCTTGGATGAAGCGCATTCGTTCTTTCTCTTCTAAAAAGGCCTGCCCAACGCCACCGACATTGCCATGTCCCATGATGCCCAGGGCACCTCCGAAGAAGGTGTTGGTCTGCCCGTCGCGGGTGACTTGCTGCGCCTCCAAGAACCGCACAATGGCCTGTCCGACTGTCAATCGTATCGTTGATACCATTTCGCTTTATCCTTCGCTTTCTTGTATACATACCCTCAAATAGCCACCGGCTCATGCCTGCAGGCGTCCTTGCCCTGCCTGCCTCCGTCTGGGACCGGACTGGGTCATGGCAGTCAAATCAAATACTACTGACTACATATGTAAAAAATATCATTAAATGGACAAAATGTCTAAAATTTAGTATGTTGTAGTTGCTTATCTGCGCAAAGGAATGTAATTGCTGCAAAGAAGCGGCGAAAGTGAGGAGTAGACGGTATGTGGAAATACAAGGTCGAGTCAGTGCTTCCCCAGTCGGGAAAGAGTTTGTTTATCGATGGACAGTGGAGGGCTGCCGATAGTGGCAAGGTGTTTACAGTAGAAAACCCTGCCGATGGCTCTACGCTCTACCAGGCATCAGACGGGGACAAGCAGGAGGCGTTGGCGGCTCTGGACAGTGCTGACCGGGCACAGGAGTCCTGGGGCCAGTCAACGCCCGAAGAACGTAGGAACATTCTGCAAACTGCCTATGAGGCCCTGATGGACAACAGGGAGATTTTTGCAGAGCTGATGACCCGGGAAATGGGCAAGAGTTTCAAGCAGGCGCTGGGGGAGGTGGACTATGGTGGCGGCTTCCTCAAGTGGTTCTCAGAGGAGGCCATGCGTGAATATGGCAGGACTTTCCACCTGCCAGACGGCCGCAAGGGTCTGGTCACCCACGATCCGGTGGGCCCCTGCTACCTGATTACCCCCTGGAACTTCCCGCTGGCCATGGGAACCAGGAAGATTGGCCCAGCCCTGGCTGCCGGCGATACCGTGGTGGTCAAGCCTGCCGAGCTGACCCCTCTTACCACCTTGGCGCTGGTGGAGATTCTTCGACAGGCAGGGGTGCCTAAGGGTGTGGTCAATGTCATCACAACCTCCCATTCCTCCCACATTTCAGATGCCCTCTTTGCCGACCAGCGGTTGCGTAAGGTGAGTTTTACAGGTTCCACCCCTGTGGGTGTCAAGCTGATGAAGCAGGCGGCCGACAATGTGCTGCGCACCTCCATGGAGTTGGGCGGTAACGCCCCCTTTGTGGTCTTTGATGATGCCGACATTGACGCGGCTATTGACGGGGTCATGCTGGCCAAATTCCGCAACTATGGGGAGGCCTGCACCTCAGCCAACAGGATTCTGGTCCAGGATGGGGTTGCCGATGAGTTTGTGGCCAAGGTGAAGGATCGCATTGAGGCCCTGGTCGTGGGTGACGGCATGGATGAGGCAACCGATATCGGCCCCCTGATTGATGTCAAGGCCGTAGAGCGCATTGGCGGCCTAGTCGATGAGGCAGTCAGTCAGGGAGCGGAGCTGATTGTCGGCGGTCACAGGGATGAGCATGGAGAACGCTACTTCCAGCCGACGCTCCTGGACCGGGTTCCTCGCAAGGCTCGGGTATATGCCGAGGAAATCTTCGGGCCTGTCCTTGCTGTGAGCCGTTTTGGCAGCGACGAGGAGGGCATCCAGGCTGCTAACGACACGCCGTACGGGCTGGCGGCATATGCCTATACCAGTTCGATCAAGCGCAGTGAACTCATGCAGCGCCGTAGTGAGTCCGGTGTTCTGGCCATCAATTCCGGCGTGCTCTCCGATGCCACGGTTCCCTTTGGCGGAGTCAAGCAATCGGGTGTCGGCAGAGAGGGAGGAGCCGAAGGCATCTTTGAATATATGACCACCAAGTACACCCTGCTGGTGCCCTGATTCTCTGAGCCTTTCGATTTGCAAACCCGGGAGGTGGGGTGCAGGTTGGCACGGCTCAGTGCCAATCGGGAGTGGGCCCTGTTGTGAGGAAGATAGCCTGCTGACACCATATAATGTGCACTGGGCATGGATAGTTTACTTAGGACAAGAAGGAGGGTGCCATGAGGCAGGGTACCGAATCTGACTCGGGACACAGCGTTGGCACCCTGACTAAGGCCAAGGCAGTGCTTGACGCTCTGGAACAACTTGGCCCCTCCAGCATCCATGAAATCAGCGCCTATGTGCACGAACCTGCCAGCTCCACCTATCGCCTGCTCTCCAATCTCGTGACCTTGGGCTGGGTGGATCATGGCCTGCATCGCGGCGAATATCGATTGGGCATCGCCTGTGTGCGTATTGGCGGCCGTATTGAGGCGAGGCTGGATGTGCAAAGCATCGCCAGGCATGTCTTTAAAAGGCAGGAGGGCTCGAACGGCAGCTGGAGCCTTTTTGTCCGCCACTATGTGCGCTCGGTCTGCGTGCAGATGACCTTCCTGGGGCAGAGTCGATTGCGCTCGCCTCAGATCGGCTATTCGTTGCCGATCAGTCTGGGTGCACCTTCAGACGTGCTTCTGGCCTTTTTGGATCAAGCGCGTTTTGAGCGCCTGATCGAACACTATCGCTACAACGCTGACCTCGGTGGGCTGTTGTCCACCTTCCGGGAGCGCTCGATGCAGATGGCTGAAAAGGTGGTCCAGCGAGGGTATGCCTACGATGTTGACCAAACAGTACCAGGGGCGCTAACCCTGGCAGCCCCGATCTTCGATCATGCTGGTCACATCAGGGCTGCGGCCTGTTATAGCGGGCTGTCTCGATCCAGTAGGGCTTTGGTTGAATCAGGTGCCGATTTGCGTGAGGTGACCAGCCTGCTCCAAGCTGCCGGGGAGATATCGCAGGGACTGGGCTATGTGGTTGATGGCGAAGAGGGAAGGTTCGATGGTAAGAGCGAGCAGTAAGGCCAGCAATCAGGAGCCGACCGGAGCCCTTTCCAAGGCTGGGAAGATCATCGACGTCCTGGCTGACAACAACGGTATCGGGCCTGCAGAAGTGGCGGCTGCCTCTGGCATTCCCCGCTCGTCCGCCTATAGGATCCTGGATGGATTGGTCCAAGTCGGTCTGGTCAAGGCCAACCAGGACGATACGTATTCACTGAGTTTAAGCTGGCTCAATCTCTCTGATGTGGCGCGCAGCTCCTTGACTGAATGGCCCAATGCCTATGAACTCTTGGCTGAGTTGACGACTCTTACCGGGCAGACGACTTTCCTGACCGTCATCAGTGGCTTCGAAACCGTCTGCGTGGAATGTGCACAGGGGCCCAGCATTGACGCGCTGATCCTGCGGCCGGGTGGTACCTTGCCCTTCTTCGCCGGTGCTGCTGGCCGGGTTTGCCTGGCCTATTCCGATGAGCAGATCCAGAATGACTACCTGAAACAGGCCCCCTTTGCGGGCTATAATGAGAACTCATTGGTCACTGCCAGCGCTCTGCGTACCGATATCAAGCAGATTCGGGAGAGAGGATTCGCTATTTCCAATGAGGACATCACCATCGGTGTGGCCTCGATTGGTGTCCCTATCTTTTCTAAACAGGATGGCATGGTGGTCGGAGCCCTATCAACCGGAGGATTCGCGGACGCGATGATGCCGCGCTGTGAAGAACTGGCAGGACAGCTCACGGCCTATGTAGACCGGCTGGGATCAAGTCAGCTTTTGGGAAACTCGTCCCATTCTCAGGCTTGATGCCCAGCCCTGAAGGAGGCAGTGGCGTTCGAAGGCTGGCTCAGGCTGTCTGCGGGTAATTTTGCCGTTAAAAACGTCCAACAAGCCCACTGTCTAGGCCATATTCCTATTTCTTGGATGGTTTTCTGAAAAAACATAAGTTTTTTGCCTTTTTGATTTCCTTTTTTGCATTTTATTTCGTATACTGAACATGTTGACCGAAATTTGATAACGGTGTCAAATTTGGTGTTAATGGGAAGCAGGAATAAACATGGGAACATTTCAAGAGGCCTCCCAAGACATGGATGTCGAAGCCTTGGCCCGCAACCGCAAACGTTATGTCACCATAATGGTCGTGGTGGGAATTTTCGGCGGGGGACTGTATGGCTATACGCTAACCTTCCTGTCTGGGGCGCTCGTAACGATGAATTTTGACGGGTCCAATAATCAGCTCAGCGCTTGGAATCAGAGCATCATCACTGCGGTCATGCTCCTGGGGTGTGCTGTTGGTTCCTTCTGTGGCGGCAACTTGGCAGACCGCTTGGGGCGCAAGCGACTGATCCTTTATGGGGCTCTTCTCGCTCTGGTCGGGGCGCTAATGTGCGCTCTGGCAACCAACATCGCCTTCTTTGCCTTCTCCCGGATGATCGTAGGCTTTGCAGTGGGGACGACCTCCTGTGTGATCCCCATATATCTTGGTGAGATGGCGCCATCCGCGCAGCGTGGCCGACTGGTTTCGGTCAATTCGGTCATGATCAATATTTCCCAGCTGCTCGCCTCACTGGTCAACGCTGTCCTGGCAGTCAAGGCAGATTGGCATGCCATGGTTTGGGCGGCTGTGGTTCCAGCCGTCCTACTGGTCATAACGGCAATTTTTGTCCATGAAACGCCAAGCTTCCTTGCCAGGCATGGTATGGAAACCGAGGCAGTCAAGCTCCTGCTGGAAACTCGTCCAAAGTCCGAGGCGGAGGAGACTTTCACCTCCTTCCAGGCGGCGGAAAAGAATGAGACGAAGGGGGCCAAGGAGAATTTCTCTACCCCCTGGCTGCGTAGGGTCTTGATCGCAGGAGTTGGTGCAGCCCTGATAAACCAGCTGGTCGGCTCCAACGCCATCAACTTCTTCGCTCCTACCATGTTCTCTTCCACATTGGGCATCGACCCCGATAACTCGATTATCGCCATGGTTCCGGTCATGATTGTTTCGTCTGTTGCTGCCGTCATCGGTGGCCTCGGCTTTATCGACAAGATAAACCGCCGCACTGCACTGATGATCGGCCTGGGCGGGGTCTCTGTCTTCCTGGCCCTGGTAGGGGTCTGCTATCTCTTTATCGACCCCAACCATCCATCCACCAGCATGTCCTGGCTCCTCATCGGTCTGGTCATGTTTGATCTCGCCTTCGCCCAGGGCATGGTCTCGCCGGTGACCTGGCTGCTCATTGCTGAGGTATTCCCGGCAAAGGTCCGCGGCAAGGGTGTGGGATATGCCAATGTGGCCATGAATGCGGCAAACTTTATCATCTCCCTCCTCTTCCTTCCCCTGCTCAACGCGGTCGGGGGAGCGGTCACCTTCTTCATTTTCGCACTCATCAATGTAGGAGCCGTCTTCTTTACCAAGGCCTTCATTCCGGAGACCAGGGGGAAGAGCCTGGAGCAGATTGAACAGGAGGCGAGGGCCCGCACTGCAAAAGCGGAAGCTTGAACAGGAACTCTGAATGAACAGGACTGCCTGCCGGCAGGTGGGCGGTCATAAGGAAAGGAAATAGTACGATGGCACACAATCAATTGACGATTTGCGCTGAAATGGTCTATCTGGATCTTCCTATCGAGGAGAGAATCAAGCGGATTGACCAGATGGGCTTCGGAGTGGATATCTGGACCCACTACAGTCATGATCTGAACAAGCTGAAGGCTACCGGGGTGCCCATCAACTGTGCTCAGGGCTACGTGCATGGCAATCTTGCCTATCCCGATGACAGCGAAGAGATGCTGCGGACCGCCAAAGAGATCCTGCCGGAATTGAAGGATCTTGGCATCGACAAGCTTGTAATCCACGGTGCTGAGTTGGTCGATGGCAAGGCAGCCAAGTGGATTGACCGGGTCACTCCCGATATGTGGCTCAACGCCTATGACACCCTGTCGAGGTTCGCCGAGCTGGGCCAGGAGAATCAGGTGACCTACCTGCTGGAAAATCTCAACTCGAGGGTTGACCATCCGCATGTCCCCTTCTGCCATAGCTATGAAACGCTGACCCTGATCAAGCGTGTCGACAGCCCCAACCTCAAACTGATGCTGGACCTCTACCATGCCCAGGAGGATGATGGCCATCTCATCGAGACCGTCAAGGAGGCCAACACCTATATCGGTGAGCTCCAGGCGGCCGATGTCCCTGGCCGGTGCGAGCCGGGCACCGGGGAGGTGCGCTGGGAACAGGTGGCGGCAGCCGTCAATGAGACTGATTTCACTGGCCCAATCGGGATGGAGGGGTATGCATCAGGCGACAGCGATAAGGCCCTCCAAGCCTTTGGGCAGGCCTTCGCCCAGTGCAGGGGATGAGGCCTCATAAGTAGTAGGTCTCGCATTGCACGATAAGAATTTTCGTAATTCCGATAAGGATTGGAATATAACTCAGATGAATACAAAGGAGTCATGATGAAACAGATTTCAGTTGATGCCGTAGTGAAAAGGTATAACGAGTACAAGGCAATATTCGATGCCAACGAGGGCAAGCTTGCCGAGCGTAAACAGTTTATCGAGTCTCAGGAGAAGGAACTGCGATTCAGCGACTTTAGCGTGGATGATGCCTGGGAGGTAGGCAGCGCCATCTACGCGGCAGCCCACCGCCTGCAGTTGCCGGTCGCCATCGATATACGCCTGGGTTTGCAGAGGGCTTTCCATGCGGCCATTCCCGGGGCTGCAGAAGACAATGACGCCTGGGCTGAGCGCAAGGGGAATGTGGTGCTTGCCTATGGCCATGCCTCACTCTATGTAGGCACCGACTTTCAGCAGAAGGAGGAGGATTTTGACGTGAGCTCACGAAGGAATGCACACGACTTTGCGGCGCATGGCGGAGCTTTCCCGCTTCTTTTGCCCAGTGGCCTGGTGTTTGGGGTTACAGCCGTCTCCGGGCTGCCCTCGATCTATGACCACTCTCTGGTCACAGCTACCTTGAAGGAGTTCGTCTCAGCCCAATAGAACCGGGCAGGTCAGGCAAAAGTCAAGCACGCAGCCGATATAGGCGAAAAGACAATGGAGGGATGAATATGACACGATGGGTATACCCCAAGGGAAGTGCATCACAGGGAGACTGGGAAGTTTCTCTGGGTGCTCAGGACAGCCAGGCGGTATCGGGCTGGCAATATGCGGGTCTGCAGGTTGCTAGGCTGAACCAGGGGGAGCAGGTGAGTCTGCCTGCCGGAGCCTGGGAACGTATGGTGGTGCCCTTGAGCGGTTCCTATGATGTGACCTCTCCCAGGGGTACCTATCACCTTCGTGGTCGTCATGACGTGTTTAGCACCCGCACAGATACGGTCTATATCGGCTGTGACAGCCCCTTGACCATTCGAGCAGTCCAGGCTGGCCGGGTGGCGGTTGCCTCGGCGCCTGCCACAACCCATTTCCCGGACCAGCTTGTTCCAGTGCAGGATGTTGACGTCGCCCTGCGCGGCAATGGGCCTATCTCCCGCGAAGCCAGGAACTTTGGAATGATGGATAATATCCAGGCCGAACGCCTTCTGGTCTGTGAAGTCATCACCCCAAGCGGGTCCTGGTCCTCCTACCCGGTGCATAAGCATGATCAGGCCGGTCCGGATGAGACTGCTTTGGAGGAAATATACTACTTCGACATGCAGCCCCTGCCGGGGGCTCCAGAGGGGGTGAGGCCCTTTGGCTATCAGGGTGCGTCTGCCTCGGACGACAGGCCACTTGATATCCTCACTCAGATACAGCCGGGTGACACGGTCTTGATACCGTACGGCTGGCACGGCCCCTCCATTGCAGCCCCTGGCTTCGACCTCTACTATCTCAATGTCATGGCGGGAGGTGGAGAGCGTGACTGGAAGGTCACCATTGACCCCGGACAGAACTGGATCTACCAAGCCGTAGAAGCAGTCCCGCTTGACCCTCGTCTCCCGATGGAGGGACAAAAGTAAATTCTGAGAATATAAATCTGATATGCGGAATACCATCGTAGAATTATTAGGAATTCTCACAGTTTACTCATAAATATTGATTATGTACATTAGAAAATGATAATGGTAGGTTAAACATATGGCAGACAGTGACGTAGGGAAGATAATCAATATAGCGGTTATCCCGGGAGATGGCATCGGCAGGGAGGTTACTCCGCAGACCCAGGCGGTCATGGGCAAAGCCGTCGGCGACCAGGTAAGGCTGAACTACGTGGACTACGACTTGGGGGCTGAGCGATATCTGCGTGACGGCACTCTGCTCAATGATGAGGATCTGGAATCCATCGGGCAGCAGGATGCCATCCTTCTAGGGGCTGTGGGCGACCCTCGAGTCCATTCCGGGATTCTGGAGCGCGGCCTCCTGCTCAAACTCAGGTTCAGCTTCGACCAGGCCGTCAACCTGAGACCGACCAAACTCTATCCAGGGGTGAGCTCGCCGCTGAAGAATCCAGGACAGATCGACTTCGCTGTGGTTAGGGAGGGGACTGAAGGCCTCTACTCCGGAATGGGAGGATATATTCGTCGGGGCACTGACCAGGCCATCGCGACCGAGACCTCCCTCAACACGGCTTTCGGCGTCGAGCGGGCGGTACGTTATGCCTTTGATTTAGCGCGTAAGCGTGGGGGCAAGCGCAATGTGACCATGGTCAACAAGACCAATGTCCTGCCCCATGCCGGTGCCCTCTGGCTCGACATCATGGATAAGGTGGCGCAGGAGTACCCTGATGTGACCTGGGACTATCTGCATGCGGACGCCTGCACAATCTTTCTGGTGACGGATCCTTCGCGATTCGACGTCATCGTCACCGACAACCTCTTTGGCGACGTGCTCACCGATGAGGCGGGGGCCGTGGTTGGCGGCATTGGATACTCAGCCTCAGCCAATATCAACGTCACTGACGAACACCCCTCGATGTTCGAGCCCATTCACGGTTCAGCGCCTGACATCGCTGGCAAGGGGATCGCCAATCCGACAGCCTCGATCCTGTCTGGAGCCATGCTGCTGGAGCACTTCGGGTATGACCAGGCTGCTGAACGCATCCAGCGGGCCGTGGAAGAAGACGTTGCTGCCAACGCAAGCAGGTCAAGGTCCACGCAAGAAGTTGCTCAGGATATTATCGCCCGCCTGTAAGCGGGCAAAAGGAAGAAGCTGATACTTATGAAGATTGCACTTGACCCCACCCCCTTCTATTACGACTACAAACTGCTGGAACTGCCGCAGGCTGTGGCTGATGCAGGCTACCGGTACATGCAGTTGGCCCCGCATGATGACTTCCTGCCCTTCTACACCCACCCTAAGGCTGATGACGAACTGGTCCACGATCTGGCTAAGGCCTGCAAGAACGCCGGCGTCGAACTGGTCTCCCTGCTGCCCGTCTACCGGACCTCATGGCCGGACGAGCGGGAACGTCAGTGGGCTGTGCGGAATTGGAAGCGGGCAATCGAGATTGCGGCCATCTTGGGGATCCATACCATCAACAGTGAGTTCAGCGGCATCCCCGAGCGCTATGAGGAGTCGGAGGCCGGCTTCTACTCGACCATGGAGGAGATACTACCCTTGCTTGAGCGGGAGGGGATTGTGATCAACTTTGACCCCCATCCGTATGATTTTGTGGAAAATGGCATGGATGCGCATCGCGTACTGCGCGGCCTCAACTCAGACCTGGTCGGTTCCGTCTACGTGTCCTCGCACACCTTCCACTACGGGAATGCAGTGCACGAGATCACCCAGGCGGGATCTACCAAGTTGCGTTCGGTCTACATTTCCGATGCTTATGACCACAACCGTTCACACGGCTTGCGCTATATATCCAATCCTCCAGGGACCAACGCACGGGTCCACCAGCATCTGAAGGTGGGTGACGGGGATGTGGATTTCAAGGATCTTTTCCAGGCAATCAAGACCAACGGTTTCCTGGACAGGGAGGATTCCCTGATCGTCTCCAACGTCTTCGCCGAGGACGAGACCGCCCATGATACTTCCGTGTATCAACGTCAGACCATCGAACAATTAATCAAGGAAGCGTAGGTTTCCAGAACTTCAATGGAAGCCTCACGGTTGCAGGACAAGCCTGCGCCGAGCCACCACAACAAAGGAGTCAATGATGGCACGATTATCAATGAACGTAACTACCACCTTCTACGGCAATGTCTATGATGACATACGCTTTGCCAAAGAGGCCGGCTTCGACGGCATAGAGATGCAGAGCCCCAAGCTCTACCGTTTTCTCGATCAGGGCTATACCGCCCAGGATGCAGCTGAAATTCTGGATGGTTTTCCGGTCAGCGGACTGGGGGCTATTCAGGGGATCACCAGGAGGACTGAAGAAGACCGGGCAGAGTACCTTAAAGAGGTTGAAAGGATGTGCCAGATTGCTCAGGTCATCGGTGCTCCAGCCGTTCAAATGTGCACGGATCCAGTGGATTGGAACGTGGTCATGGATTACAACGCCGGCAAATTGGCTGCAGATGATCCGCGTTGGCGGGGCCCCCTCGGTTTAAGCGAGCAGGAAGCCATTGATGTAACAGCGCATAATGTTCAGCTGGCCTGCGACATCGCCAAGCAGTACGGGCTGGGCATCTACCTGGAGCCTCTCTGCTGGGCGCCGATCAGCCGGTGTTCTCAGTTGCTGCAGATTGTCGATAAGGTCAACCGGGACAACTTCGGCATCACCGTGGATACCTGGCACTTCTGGACTGCCGGTGACACCCTGGAGGACGTAGCCAAGATACCGCCGGAGATTATCACCGCTGTCCATGTCTCTGACGGGTTGGAAATCGACAGGGGCCGGGAGGTCCCCAACCAGGATGTGCACCGCAATGTGGTCAACGGTGGCGGTTGCATCCCCCTGCAGGAGTGGATTGATGCAATCAAGGCTACAGGCTATGACGGCTGGTATTGCTCCGAGATGTTTTCCGACAGGGCCAACGAGCATGAAATGGGCATGGTGGCCCAGACCATGAAAAACCTGCTGACCATCATGATCAAGTAGCTTCAGGCAGACGAATGATTGGGTGAAATGATGACAAACAAGAATACGGCAATTCGCGTGGGCATGGCTCCGATCAGTTGGACCAATGACGACATGCCCGAGCTGGGCGGCGAAACTCCCTATCAGCAGATTTTGAGCGAAGTCGCTCTGGCCGGGTTTGAAGGCACTGAAATTGGCAACAAGTACCCCAAGGATCCCAAGGTTTTGAAGGAGCAGCTTCAGATGCGGGGGATCAGCATTGCCAGTGCCTGGTTCAGCGCCTATCTGACTACGCAAACCTGGGAGGAAAACGAGCGGAGTTTCATCGCCTTCCGCGACTATCTTCACGCTTTGGGTGCCAAGATGATCAATGTAGCTGAACAAGGCAATACCATTCAGGGCCAAATGCATACGCCGATCTTCGATGGCAAGCCTGAATATACCAGTCAGCAATGGGATCAACTGACCCGTGGTCTTGATCGATTCGGAGATCTGGCACATGATGTCGGTATGGAGATTTCCTACCACCACCACATGGGCACGGGTGTGCAGACCACCAGCGAGATTGACCGACTGATGGAAGGGACTGACCCTGACAAGGTAAAGCTCTTGGTCGACGTGGGCCACCTGCTCTTTTCGGGGGAGGATCCGGTTGACATCGTGAAGCGCTACGCTTCGAGGGTCGGACACGTCCACCTGAAGGATATTCGGCCTGATGTCCTTCAGCGCGTCAAGGACGAGAAGCTGAGCTTCCTCCAGGCCATCTTGAAGGGTGTGTTCACCGTGCCAGGGGATGGGGTCACCGACTTTAAGAAGGTTCTTCAGCCCCTGCTTGATGGGGGTTACCACGGTTGGTTCATGGTAGAGGCCGAGCAGGACCCAGCCAAGGCTGACCCGCTGAAGAGCGCCCTTACTGCACGTCGGTACTTAAGAGAGCATCTCGGTGTATAAGTCCCTTCTGTCTCATGGCAATCATGGGAGGGTGTGGAAGGAGTAAATAATGGGACAAGAGCAAAATCACAATCTCAAGATTGCCCTCATAGGCTTTGGCTTTGTAGGGCGGGTCTTTCATGCCAACATGATCGATCAGACTGAAGGACTGGAACTGTCGGCTGTAGTGACTCATAACGAGCGAGCTACAGCCCAGGTTCACCAGCTTTATCCTCGGGCCCGGGTCTATGACAATAACGATGATTTTTTCAAGGATATCGATCGTTACGATGCTGTCAGCATAGGCACCCCCGACGATACCCACCTGGAGTTTGCCACCCGGGTCATGCAGGCCGGCAAGCCTGTGGTCATTGACAAGCCGGTGGCCGGCTCCAGTCAGGAGGCGAACAAGATCCTTGATGTGGCTCAGGCTACCGGTACACCTGCGGCGGCCTTCCAGAACCGACGCCATGATGCAGAAATCCTGACAGCCAGCAAGTACCTGAAGGAATTGGACCTGGGCCGTATCATACGTGTCGAATCCAGGTACGGTTCTTTCCGCCCCAATGTGGAAACCGGCTGGCGCGAGCAGAAGACGCATGACCAACCCAGAGGAGCGCTCTTTGATCTTGGCGCCCACACTCTGGATCAGGTCGTTCAGCTCTTTGGCCCGGTCACCTCGATCTATGGTGAAGTGTCCACCCAGAGAGAGGATGCAGTTGTGCCTGATGATTTCTTCATCGCTGCTACCCATCAGCAGGGCATCATCTCGCATATTGTCGGTGGCCTGGTGCAATCCACCCGGCAACCCCGACTGACCATTCAGGGGACACTGGGATCCTTGCAGATCAACGATCAGGACCCTGAGGAAGACCAGCTCAAGGCAGGCATGCGGATTGATGATCCGCACTTCGGTGTCATGTCCGACCCCACTGCCTGCTATATCGACAGGGAGGGTGAGGAGCATATACTCCCGGCCGTTCGGGGCTGGCAGCCGGCATTCTACGAAGGTTGGCGTGACTTCCTCCGAGGCAAGGCCGACAACCCGGTTCCCCTAGCTGAGAGTGTCCATGTTCTGGAACTCCTGGATCAGGCCATGCTTTCCAGCCAGGACAGGAGGATCATACAGGAATAGGGTAGATGCAATCAATACTTGGCCTTTGGGCCTACTGATAACAGGTTGGGTCCCCGCTGATCGCATGGATGGCTGATCAGCGGGGACCCAACCTGTTCAGTGGCATAATTTGTCAGGTTGGCAGAGTCAGGAACCATGGCATGTGCTTCTGCTCACGAGGCCGGACTGCTCAGAACAGGGGATGCAGCAGCAGGGCCAGCAGATAGACGGCCATGAGAGCGATAAAGAAGAAGTCCATCCTGCCCAATCGCAGTAGGCGGTAGTGGGTGCGCTCTTGACGGCTGCCCTCATAGCATCTGGCATCCAAGGCCCGGCTCAGGTTGTCAGCGTGGCGCAGGGCTCCGGCGAAGACGGGAACCGTGATAGCCATGGCCGCATGAAGACGTTGCGAAAGCGAGCCGGACTCGATGGATCCGCCACGGGCTGCCTGGGCTTCCACGATGGCCTGAACCTCGCGTCCTAGGGTAGGGATGAAACGCAGAGCCAGTGAAAGGACCAGGGCGATTTCATTGGTGTGGATGCCCAGCCTGGACAGTGGGCTCAGCAGGGATTCACAAGCGTCGGTCATCTGTGTCGGGGTGGTGGTCTCCACCAGGAGCGCTCCCAGAAAAATGATCAGCATGAAGCGGCAGGCATAGAGTACAGCCACCCAAATGCCGCCGGTGGTCAGCACGAATGGACCCCAGGCAGCCAGTCTGCGGCCGGTCTGAGTGACCAAGAGATTGAACAGGACCAGCAGAAGCATGAGGACCAGAAAGCCCTTGACTGATTTCATGATGGAATGCAGTGGTGCCCGGGCGGCGGCAAAGAGCCCTACAGTGACCACCAGCGCCAGAACAAGCTGCGCCGGCGTGGAAATGGCGAAGGCGGTGAACATGGCTAGGAGGAAGGTCACCAGCTTGGCTCGCGGGTCCAGCCTCGCCAGCAAGGATAAGGGTTTCTGGTCGGCTTGGGTGCGATCCGCTTTCCCGCCTGAAGTTTCTTTGCCAGCAGCCTCCTTCTCCGCTGCATCTGTGGCGAGCAGCTGATGGTAGCGCTCCACGACTTCGGCAGTGGGCCCATAGGCTAGCGTTTTTCCATGCTCCAGGAGCAGGGTCTGGTCGGCCAGGTCCAGGGCCTCCTGATCTGTGTGGGTGTTCATGACGATGGTGACTCCACGTTGGTGGAGCACTCGAAGCAGCGTCATGATGCGTGCGCAGGCCTGGGGGTCGAGACTGGCGGTGGCCTCGTCCAAAACCAGCAATTGCGGGCTGCAAGCTACAACTCCGGCAATTGCTACTAGGCGCCGCTGACCCCCTGAGAGGTCGAAGGGGGAACGGTCGGCCAGATCACCGATTCCCAGAAGTTTCATGGCATCATCCACCCGATGTTGCACCTGCTCAGGCCCATAGCCCAGGTTGTGTGGACCATAGGCGATGTCCTGGGCAACGGTATCCGCAAAAAGCTGATGCTCGGGGTATTGCATGACATAGCCGACCCTTTGGCGCAGAAGCTTCAGATTCTGGCGTCGCAGATGCTTGGCCTTGGGCCGATCGGGTCCGGCCAAGGGCAGGCCGGCCACCCGTATGGATCCGCTGTCGGGAGCGGCCAGGGCACAGATGAGCCTGGCCAGGGTGGACTTGCCGGATCCGTTGCGCCCGATAATGGCCAGGGTCTGTCCTGCCGCAAGCTCCAGATTCACATGGCTAAGGGCTTTGCTGTCGGCATCCGGGAAACTGTAAGAGACATCCGACAACTTGACCATGGGAATAGCGTGGTTGCCGACCGTGGTCTTGGGACCCGTATTTGATACCCCGCTTTGGGTTAGCGGAATTGGGTCAGGTTCGCCAACAAGGGCAGGCAGATCCTGTCTGTTCAGAATCTGGTTCGGACTTCCGCATGCGACGATGCACCCATGGTCAAGCACGAGGACTCGATCAGCCTGCCTGGCCTGCTCGAGCAGGTGGGTGATGTGGACGACGGCCGTGCCCTGGGCTGTCAGCTGACAAAGGATTGATTGAATCTCCTGCCGGCCGGCAGCATCAAGCATGGCGCCAGGTTCATCCAGCACCATCATGCCTGGATTCATGGCCAGGCTGCCGGCCAAGGCCAGTCGTTGCTGCTGTCCGCCAGACATGCGGGTGGGATCATCATTCATCCGCGTCTGCAGATCCACCTGCTTCAGTGCTGCTGGCACGCAGGAAAGCATCTTTTGACGGGGCATGCTCAGATTCTCGGGTCCAAAAGCCACGTCGTCCTGGACGACTGTGGTCACAATCTGGTCCTCGGGGTTTTGGAAGACCATGCCGATGCGCCGACGTGCCTGCCGGTAGGCTCCAGCGTCGATCCGTCGGCCTTGATTCGGGGTATCTGAACAGACCGTCTGGCCCATAAGCTCGACCTGACCATGGTCAGGTGCCGTCGCACCTGAGAGGACGCTTCCCAGCGTGGATTTGCCGGAACCGTTCGCTCCCAGGATGCACAGATGCTCGCCTGCATGCACTTCCATGGACAGATGGTCCAAGGCCCAGTTCTGGCCTCCGTCATAGGAGAAGGAGACCTGGCTGAGACGGGCGACTATCGCCTTCGAATCCGCTGAATCCGGGATTGCGGATTGGGTCATGGATGCTGCCATGACGCTCCGAATCGCCGTGGCCTACTTGTTGATCAGCGTGGAGATGGGCTTGTAAATCAGGAAGGTGACCACGCCGTGGATGGCGAACTTCATCAGGTTGAAGGGTAGGAGGATCGGCACGATCATGGCGACGACCTTGGCCATGGACATGTGCGCGTAGAAGGGGGTGATCACTACGTTGCACAGGATGGCTGCAACCACGCCCAGAATGGCACCGGAGACAATCCCGATGACCGCTCCCTTACGGCTGTGCATCCTGCGATAGACAAGGGCCGCCGGCACGCTCAGGGCCAGGGCCACGATCATCGAGATCAGAGCGCCGAAGGGGTTGGTGAACAGGTGCGGGACGAATCCCAGTATGGAGATAATGGCAGCAGCCGCCGGGCCGAAGGCGAAGCCGCATACCAGGACGACGATGCCTGAAGGGTCGTATTTGAGCCAGGGAGCGGCAGGAAAGATCGGGAAGGAGAAGAAGCTCAGAACCATGGCCAGGGCTACGAAGAGCGCGTAGACCGCGATCCGCTTTGTCGACCAGCGTCCTGAACCGCCTGCACCTGTGGAGTGGACATCGTTGAAGCGCGTGTCCTTGTTTGCAGTGGTGTGTGAATGAGAATTGGGCATGCTCATAGAGAGCCTCGTTTCTTCCATCCGGACTGTAACCGTTGGCTTCGGACTTTGACCGATATCCACCGCTTGCGCGGGTCGCGGGCTCCCGGCTTTCAGCCGGATACCGCCAGTAAGGACTTTCACCTTCCCTGAAACTGACGATTTCAATATAGCTGTGGTCCTTGGAATGGTCAATTCTTTCTCACTGCTAGTGCATTTCTAGACACGCCAGGAAGGGAATAAAACCGCCTTCCATGCAACTATTGCAGCCTACACAACGAATATGAGGTTATCGAAAGTTCACAATGTTGCAAGGAGGCTGGAGCATGGCGAGGATGGGTGACCATCTGCTGCCTGCGGATGAAGCTA
>NZ_JBVPQK010000016.1:0-20918 GCF_058197115.1 Bifidobacterium sp. POST2/T3 (B1) | reverse complement strand
CTGGTCGCAGCCTTTGCAGCCCAGGTTGAAGCCAACGAGCACAAGGGACGCAACTGGCAGCGCCTTAATGCCTCCGGGATGGTCGGGACTGCCATAGCCGGGAAGATGCTGCACGGACTTCTAGCCTCCCTCCTGACTGTTGCCATCTTCGAATCCGAATTCATACTCGTGGGTGTTCTGGTAGGAGGCTTCGACCCAGCGGAACTCGGCCCCTATCTCATGCGTGGCATACCAATGACATTGGCGGTGTGGGCCATTATGACTCTGACCCAGACTATAGCTGCCAGAGCCGAATCCTTTGCCTCAACCATGAGTATCATGTTTCTGCTCACTCTGGCAGGCTGTGCGCTGTCGGTTGCCTCACCGGCTTTGGCACTGCCTTATCCGCTGGCCCTGATCACCACTGCATCCGCAGCCCGTGACATGGGCAAATATCGCGTCTACGGCCTCTATGGCGGCCTCGTGCATGACGGCAATCCTCTGGGTGCTGATCAGCCTCCTTATATTCCGGCACGAGGCCCGCAGAGCCATTTAGCCTCAAATACAAAATCGATAATGAGAGGATGCAGCACTCGCAAGGTCGCATATCTTAGTGTCTGACAGCATAATGGAATACCGACAGTTATCAGGAAGAGGCTCACCAATGAGAGCAGGCAAGAAGGCTCAAGGCTGGATTCAGTTGTGGACCCAGCCATATACGGCTTTCGTGGCGGTCTTTTTCTGCGCGATCTACGAAACGATGATGCTGACCAGGTTGATCCTCGCCCCGGGCAGCACCAACCAGACCCTCTACCAGGTAATGAAGTCTGCCAGCTGGGGCTTGCCGCTGTTTGTGATCATTATTTTTCTCGCACTTGTCACCCTATGCCTGCGCCGCCTATATCCTTCGGCGACCCTACTGGCGGTCAGTTGATTACTTGCGCTTTCTACCGCAATCTATGGCTCGGGATGCACCTACCTGATCATTCCCTGGCTCGTCAGCCTCTAAGCCTGCGCTATAAAAGCCAAGACCATGGCATCATCGGCAGCTGGGCTGTGTAGTTTCGCCATTCTGGGCCTGCTCAGCATCGCACTCTGTGCCAGTTGGCATCATGATATCCACTTCACTGACCTTCTGTATCCGACTGGATTGACTTTCGCCTTATGCCTGACAGTCGCCTTCCTCTCACGCTCCGTAAGGCAATCACACTTGTCAGAGCAGGCATTGAAGGAGGAGCGCTCGCATGCTCTAACCCTGGCCCATGAGCGGGACCAGGCAGTGCATCAGTCCATGGTCGCCGCCGAGTTGCGCGACAGCGTGGGTCACGACTTGACCGCCATCATTGCCCTATCCGAGGGGACGGACTATGCCAGCGGAAAGCCGGAAATCGATGAGGCCATCTCGATGATTAACGACCTGGCATTGCAGGGATTGGATGACACCCGAACAGCTGTAACAACCCTGCAATCAAAGGCAAGAACTGAAAACAACCCTGAGCAGTCCATAGGGGAGGAGCATGGCTGGGATGACATCAAACCCATTCTCGACCACGCCCGCGCCATGCCGGAATCAGCACTGCCTTGGCAGAGAGAGACCGTCGACCACAGGATTCCGAACAGGCCAACCTCGCCTTCACCGTAACCAGGGAGGCGGTCACCAATGCCCTCCGCCCTGGACGGAAGGTCAATCGTATTGTGGTCTCTTAGGATCACAACAGCCAGGGCGGCACAAACATTACCGTTCGTGATGATGGCCAACTTTTGAACAACGATGCTGACAACAACGGTAGCAACGGTACAGGCCTTGCCAGGTTAAAGGCCGAAGTGCAAGCTCATGGGGGTAGCTTCCATTCGGGTCCTGATTCTGACGGTTGGACCTTGCAGGCCCGCATACCCTCACTAGCCGCAATGGCAGCTGACAACAGGGGTAAGGAGGAAAGTGCATGATCCGTGTCATGGTCGTCGACGACCAGCGCCCGACCCGCATGAGACTGGCACTCATGGTCGCCAAGGATCCAACCTTGCATGTCGTAGCACAGGCGGCCAACAGCCTAGATGCTTTGGATAAGCTGGCTACAGCCGCAGAAAATCAGCAGCCTCTGCCCGATGTGATTCTGATGGATGTGCGCATGCCTGTCATAGACGGGCTGGATGCCACCAGCCGTATCAAAAAGCTCCATCCCGAAATCAGCATTCTCATTCTGACCACCTACGACGAAAATGATTATGCGTTCACAGCCTTAGGGGCAGGTGCCTCCGGATTCCTGCTCAAGGATGTCAAGACAGCGGATCTGCACAGAGTCATCCATGCGGTGAATGCAGGCGACGCCATTCTCACGCCGCGCATCACAGCCGAAGTCAAAAGAAAAGAAGTCCCGAGGCCAAGAGCCAATGAGGAGTCCGAAGCTCGTCCAAAACTTGTCCAGCTGGGCAAACGCGAACTTGAGGTCGCTTCGCTGGTCAGTCAAGGCCTAACGAATGCGGAGATTGCAGGGTGTATTCAATTGCTGCCTAACTCTGTTAAAAAGACTGTCCACCGCATACTGGCCAAACTTAAGGTCAGGGACAGATCAACATCGCCGTCCTTTGGTAACAGCCCGTTATAGCACGCGACTAACACTATTCAATGCAAACTCCCTTTTTTATCACCGATGAAAACCTGGTCTGACTGCTATTTCTTGAGTCCATATTCCTGCAGGAAGCACTTACCTAGATAAAGTACTTACGCAAGTTTTCTAAGTGGGTACCGCAACGTACAGGTACTCACTTAATCACTATCTCAAACACAACAAATTCGATGTATATTTTTTATTTATAGATCAGTAAAGCACAATCTAAGTTCGATGACATTGTTCAACTAATAGTATTATTGAAATACTGACAAGTTAGCTACAATTGCTGATCCAATAAAGTATGACAGAACAATCAGCTTTATGAAATGCAGTGGACAAAGTGATTGTCGAGAAAATAGAGAATAAACAAGATCACTGTAAAATTAGTTAGGTTTCTATTTCTAATGAAATTCAATTAGAATAAATAGATAACAGAATATGTATGATTATTCATAATATACCTCATATGAATGTCTGCCTGCCGGCCCACCGAATAGCATTGCGTAAATAGTCGCAATTTTAAAGTAAGGCAAAGGCGGAATACTGAGAGATTTAAATAATTGATATTCGACACTCCAAGGATTGACATGATTGCAGTTAATTTGGTGCAGAGATCAGTTAAGTATAATTATGAATAAGATGATTTAAGAGTGTGGATTGTAATTTTTTAGAGCTCAATTTACTATTGAGAAACGCGAAGTCGATTATTTTCTGTTATTTCTTAAATCAGTCAATTTCTATTGTGTCAGTGAGTGGACTTCGCCGTAATCATAATTAATCCGTGTGCCTAAATCACAAATCAGTTTTGTAGCATTTCACTTTTCTTAAATCGCTATATAAAATAGAGTTATTGATTGTTGAGTTCATATAATAATTAAAGCAAATTTAACAGTCAGAACCATTTAATTATATCGATATTGTGGTGGGGAGGAGCCATGATGGAATCAGAAGTTCAGCGTTGGACACTGGCAGTGGGACAGGGCCTTTTTCATTATGAAGAGATTTGGCTCAACGGCGAATCACGCCCTATAACAATTATATATGATGCCGGTACCTTCAATAAATCTGGACGACACACGGTTGCAAGCATAAGCGTAAACTTAGTAATCCAACGCTTGAGAAAATACAGTAGAAGCTGTTTAGATTACTTGGTTCTTTCACATTATCACCTCGACCATTTTAGCTTGATAAATAAAGTTGTTACTCACATTCGCGTTAATCACTTTATAGCACCGCTCTTAACACCTGAAGAAAATTTTTTTGAAATATTGAGTACTATAATCAGTTGGAGGGAAGGCGATGATGAGTCATTACAAGCTATCGATGTTGTTGATCTCGCTCAAGGACTCGTCAGTGATGGCACCAAGGGCTTTGTTCGTTCTTTATTCAAAAACCACGACGATAAGTATTATCGCAACGATAAGTATTATCGCAACGATAAATATTATTCCGAAAATCCGTACGCTAGAAGTAGGCATGAAGAACCGCCAGCTCATCACAATGAACCTGAGTATTTTTTCATAACAGGTGCAGAGGGGCCTATAGATTACGGTAATATTTTGTTCCATGATTTTTCCGACCAAAATAATGACCAAGAAGAAAGCCGGGAATCTTCAAATGTAACGCTGCTATCAGACACCACTCCTATCGTCATTAGAGAAGCGCCTAGCCATATGCAAGTATGGACACTGGCTTTTTATTATTATAAACGAAATCAAAACAATATCAAATTAACCGTACAAGATTTAAATCGGATCAAAGAAAGTATCAATAATATTGATAAAAATTCAGATAACGACTCCGTTACTTCCTTCAAAAAAGTAATAGATAATTTCTTATATACTACACTTCGAATACCTAAACAGCCGGTGAAAGCAAAAAATGAGAAGCTAAAAGAGATATTTGGAGATTCTGACATGAATACGACTAGTTTATGTATGTACTCAGGACCGTATAATTTCGTATCATTTCGTATCGAGAAGACCCTTAATGATGTGCAGCTTGAGTATATTAACGATCATGTTCGTTATAGAAATGTTCGTTATAGAAGTCACGATTCTTTTAATCTTAGTAAATTAGTTTCTACTTATCGCGGTTCTTCCTTCAAAATGCCCGATGGAGAACGGAGTAGTTCTCTACGTATCAGATTGAAGGAAACTGGAAAAAGTAAAGAAGTAAGAGAAGAAAAATTAAAGTATATATATGATTCCTGCCCTCACTTTATTCCAGATATGGAAGAAAGAAACTATAAAAGAGGAGCGTATTGGGCTTGGCTAGGCTTAGGTGACATTAACTTCACTAAAAAAGTAGCAGATGATTTCATTAATCATTTCGATAAACTTCTCGATTTTGTTGGTTGTTGCAATGCCCCTCACCATGGGTCTTACAACGGCTTTCAGGACTCGACAGTTCCAAAAAAACTATCTTCTGCTATCTGCATTATTTCGTGTGACCCTTATTGCAAGAATTATGGTCATCCCCATAGTCAAGCTTTACAATCAATAATTAAAGGTGGCATGATTCCTATTTTAGTTGATAAAAGAATAGAAGCAACATTTCATGAATCTATAAGCTGGTGCTAATTACATCGAACATAGGTTACCTCAAAGCAAATAAGTACATCTGTAATAATTGACGTTAGGCGCATCATATAACGGTCTTGGTTAGAGAAAGGTCTCGTTTGCGTAGATTAAACTATTGCCCTGTAATGCAAAACAGTTCAACTCGATAAGTGGCGCTGTTTAATTTCAACTGACATAACCTGGTCTAGAGTACCAAATCTCACATATTAGGCAGACCTGCATATATATGCATATATAAAGTGTGCGGGCTGAAGT
Source organism: Bifidobacterium sp. POST2/T3 (B1) (assembly GCF_058197115.1). NCBI lineage: Bacteria > Bacillati > Actinomycetota > Actinomycetes > Bifidobacteriales > Bifidobacteriaceae > Bifidobacterium > Bifidobacterium sp. POST2/T3 (B1). The sequence continues at coordinate 15,490 of NZ_JBVPQK010000016.1, read as the reverse complement.
ATTACCAGTTCGCTCACTGCTTTGCACTTTTGCTCCTCACAAAGAGGCAGCTACTCTAGACCTACAGATTAAAAGTCTGTAGCACGTCTCATCTTTATCTTGATCTTGTTACGGCAAACGTGGAAGTAAGTCTTAAGCAAAAGCTACTCCCAACGCTCATTTGGCCTGCTGCTGGGTCAGATCATACACAGTGACGCCATCAACCGTGGTTGCGGTGTAGTGCTTGGCAACCCACTGTGAGATGCGTGGCAGTGTCTGAACCTCCCATCTGATGGCCGCCCATCTCACTGGCTATGTAGTAATGAATCTGCTTACCCTTCACGTACTGCTTGAACTGTTCCAAGCTGGGATAGGGGTCGGAACCATTGAACCCACCAATGGCCATAACCGGCTTTTGAGAGGCCAGCAGATAGCCCGCCGCCTGCTGGGATCCTGTCTTGGCAGCAGCCCAGCGATGGGAGTCGGATGACTTTTCCAGCATGGCGACGACCTTGGAACTGGACCGGCCTCCACCAAGTAGACTTCCTCCTTTCCTCCTTCTGATCCGCCATGGAATCCAGATTTGCCCCTGCGCTGTGAACGCGTGGAGGGCGCACCCGAAGAGCTGGATTCCCCTTGTGGCCCTGAAGAATCCTGGCCCATGGGACCTGGTCCTTGAGAACCCATGCTGGGAGGCTGTTGGCTATTCGAACTACCACCGGGCATCTGGCCCTGCTTGCTCGTCTGTCCCTGCTGATCCATCGGGTCTTGACCCATTTGACATGAGCCCATGGGACCGCCGTCACCACCAGGTATGCCTTGCTGCATATTGCCAGGTGCCATGCCGCCTGCCTGACCACCACCATGCTGGCCACCGCCAGGCTGACCGCCACCAGGAGCACTCCCGGGCATACCACCGGGACCGCCACCCATGCTCCCTGAGGTGAGGCTGGGTCCGGCTAGGACGATTGATCCCATGTGTCCTTGGGATACGGTGTACAGCGTCCATGCAGCAGGGCCAGCCATAAGCCCCATGACTGAGACAATGAGGGCTACAAGAGCGAGTTGTCGTATTCGCAAGAGTCCAGCCAGGGCAAAACCGAGGGCGCCCATGAGACCGATTATGAGAATGGCCCACTTGAGCCAGGGAAGCCACTGGGAGCGACCAGCCAGGCTGAAATCCCAGAAGGCCGTGAAAACGATAAGAATCGGCGTGACGATCCTGGCCCAGAGCTTATCCCGGGCGATCCACAGACTGAATGCGCCGATGGCCACCATCGCAGCCAGGGCAGGGGCCAGAGTCACGGTGTAGTACTGGTGGAAAATGCCGGCCATAAAGCTGAAAATCAGCCAGGTGACGGTCAGCCAACCTCCGAAAGCAATGACGCTGGCCCTGCGCACATCAGTACGGACAGCCCTGCCGATAACCAGCAAGCTGATGACAATGCCGGCGAAAGCCAAAGGTGCCAGCCAGGAAATCTGCGTACCGAACTCGCCGCTGAACAGACGATTGAGGCCAGTCTGGCCCCACATGCCGCCGCCGCGACCGCCACCAGCCGGCATGCCGCCTCCTTCATGGCCGTGGCCGGGTATGGCCGTGGCCGGGTATGGCCGTGGCCGGGTATGGCCGTGGCCGGGTATGACCGACCCTTCTTCGCTGCCGGTCAAGCGTCCAAAACCGTTGTATCCAAAGGTGAGCTCAAGGAAGGAGTTGCGCTGGGAACCGCCTATATAAGGCCTGTCGTTGGCTGGCACGATGACCGTCAGCAGCACCCACCAGCCAGCGGCGACGATCATGGAACCAATGGCAGCCAGTGAATCCAAGATGCGACGAACCATGCCTGTCGGCGAGGCCAGAAGAAAAGCCAGGGCAAAACCAGGCAGTACGAGCAGCACCTGCAGTTGCTTGGTAAGAAAGCCGAATCCAATCAGAGCACCGGCCCGGACCATCCACCAGGTGCGCTTTCGATTGCCAGAAGGATGGTTGGCATACTCCAGGGATCTGAGAAGCGCGTGAGTGGCACCGGTCATCAATAGCACCAGCAAGGCATCGGGGTTGTTGAAGCGGAACATGAGCGCGGCTACCGGAGTGAGCATGAAGATGAAACCGGTGACAATACCCGCCCAGTTGCACCAGTACCGACACACAGTGGCATAGAGCAGGTAGGTGGTCGCCACCCCCATCAGCGCTTCCGGCAGGAGGATGGCAAAGGAATTCAGACCAAAGATGCGCACGGAAAGCGCCATCAGCCATAGGGCTGCCGGCGGCTTGTCCACGGTGATGGCGTTCCCCGAGTCCAGGGACCCCGAGAGAAAGGCCTTCCAGCTGACCGAGCCAGCCTGGGCCGCAGCTGAATAGAACTCGTTGGCATACCCGGAGGCCGTGAGGTTGATGAAGAATATTGCACAGGCTGCAAGCAGCATGACACCCAGCGCCATCCAATCCCCACGAGTCCGTCGCGGCAGAATATATGCGCGGTAAGCGTGCTCATCAGCGACTGCATCTGCGTTTGTTGATCGTGGCGGATTGAAAGTCCGCGAATGCTGGGAGAAGCCATAGCTGCTGTGAGAAGCCAATGAAACGTTCATGATAGGTGAAGTTTGCTCTTTCTGTACGAGATTTCGTTTGCTGTCAGTCCGTTCCCATTGCTGTCAGTCGCTCAACAAGCGGAAGCTTCTTTACCTGGATTCTGCATACGTGAATGCGAATCCTCCTCTTTGGCAGGCAAGAGGGATCCGCGCAGCTCATGCTGGCGGATCTGATCCCAGACGGCAGGGGAGTCCAGGTCGACGCGAAGCCCCTCGACCTCTCGGGCCTCCATACCCTCCCTGACCCGGTGCATGCCTTCCAGATCCTTCTTTACCGTGTCTGGGATGTCGACCGTCGAGCCAGCATCCTCCACCCAGCGAACAGGCAGCTCCAGCATGGTCATCCCTGCCTGCTGGGCGCACACAAGCAGCTCCGTATCGAAGAACCACTCGTCATCCTTCACCTACGGCAGCAGGGCATGTGCAGCCTGGGCAGTAATGGCCTTGAAACCGCATTGGGCATCATGAAAGGAGACCGCCAGATATGAGCGGAGCATGAGGTTGTAGGTGCGCGAAATGAATTCACGTTTGGGGGAGCGGGTGACCTGAGATTGCGGCATAAGACGCGAGCCAAAGGCGATGTCAGTCCCGCCCTGGAGCAGAGGAAGAATAAGGCTGCCCGTAGAGCCGATATCGGTGGATAGATCCACATCCATATATGCGACGACTGCCGCCCTGGAGCTGAGCCAGGCCTGTTTCAGGGCGTATCCGCGGCCCTTTCTCGCGAGGTGCAAGGCGCGTACCTGATTGGGACACCAGTCACACAGGGACATGGCGATCTGCCAACTGGCATCGGTGCTGGCGTTGTCCGCAATCACGATATTCCAGCTAAAGGGTGTCAGATCTCTGGCGTGACGATCCAGAAAGCTGCATAAGGTGGATACGGAGTCAGCCAACTGGGTCTCCTCGTTGTATATGGGAATGACAATATCGGCATCGACCGGCGCTGGATCGCCATGGTAGATAGGCGAATCATCTTCACCCGGTGGGATTTGCCTGTTGCCAGAAGAGCGCCTGTCGGGCACATAGGATTGCTTACTGATGTTTCTTTCGAGAATATTCGTTGTGTTCATGACTGACAGTAAACAACGAATTCTTGGTATATTCCTTGAACTTGCCTTTGCATACTGATTGGACTCCATAAAAAGAATCATGCAAATTGCTCAATATTTGCTGAAACATCAGCGTCAAGAACCGACAATCTATGGCGTTCTGCGCATTAATCAACTTTGTGTTGCTTGGAGTTCCACAGAGGATAAGCCGCAACCAATGCCTCAACTACGGTCAAGCGACGGCAATGATTATGTACATCCGAGCCGACTCCATATCATTAATAATCATGAAACAATAATTGTAAAAGCGACGCATCTCTTGGTTGAGCATTTTCTGATTCATCTATTGCAATGCTGAGATTGAGTCCTGAGGTAACCGCAATAGTTTCATATCATGGCACTCGTTCCCGCGCCGAGGACAATTGGATTCACCCAGCTGGGCTTTTCCTGGTCCGAGGATTGAAGTCCGACGGGAGATACTTAATCAGAGATTGCTTTCTTTCTCTTTCATTCATGTTGGCGACCGCGTTGTTCGGAAAATTGCAGTTGCAAAACTCAGCGTTTAATTTAGTTACATAAATACTGAGTACAATCTAAGATACTTCCTATCCCTATTAACCGAGTTCTGTAAAATGCAAAAAGAGACAGTTAGTAGAGCAGCATAAATTGCATGGAGATAGGAAACTAACCGAAATTTTAAAACAAGTCTAAACATTCAGTTCATAATTGTGCACCAAATCAAAGCGACTATACATGCTTCCGTCGCATTCTTCACGTTCAATTCAAGTAATCCACTAACAAATGAGACTGAACAGAGAACTATGCTAAGCAGCAAGAGCCGACTGAATACAAACGAAATCGTCTCAATTGCAGTCGTGACCATTCTTTAACGGCATCTCTTTTACGGAATTATGACATCATCTGAAAAGAGAATACTGTGGATAGCATCAAGAGAGAGACAAAAAAAATATTAGCCTTACGGTTTTTAGCCTCAAGCAGTAAAAGTCGATCTATCAAACCATACTCGGTTCAATTAAATACCTCTGACCATAGGTCGACAAAGTTCAGAAGCGAAAAATGATAAAGAAATCAAAATATATCAAATGTCGCTTTCATCTAAATTCCTAACTAGATACAATGCAGAATTATGAACGGAAAGGCCGAATCACTAGTTATACAAATACTGTTTGCTCAAAGCACAGGAAACTAATATCGGAATGGCCTTGTTATTCATTCTAAAAGTCTTACTAGAACATACAACTTGAAAAGCTAACGTATTTAATAATCTGAATATTAGTCGATAAATAATATAAAAATGTCAATACGTCAAACGCAGACCGATGCACTTCTCACATCAATAGCTCAATATATACGATTTTTGCTGATGGCTCATATTTGATAAATCCATCTTCTAATATGAAAATTTAATTCTCAAATAAATGAATCAATCGAGCTCTTATATCTACGACTTTGCCGCCGATAACACTAATACGGTTCACGACCATGAGTTATCTTTTTCTGGTGCTTTTCATTTAGCTATAAAGCTTGTAATGATTAAATTAGTAATTCCGGTTGCTATTGACTTAAGCAAGCAATAACCCGATCTTCTTCTCTAGGACAGCAGAGGATTTTCACCCGCGCAAAACCAGCATTATAAATTCCTTTTAACCACGACATTCATTTTGACAAAATCAGCAGTCTGTTTTAGAGTTTGATACGAATCGAGTAAATTCGTATCGATTTTAAGGACAGAGGTGTTCGCACAGTCAAAGACACGTCACTACAGTCGTCTGGGCAAAGATAAAGAGCCCTGCGTTGGCATCTAGAGATGTGTCTATTTGTCTGTCATGCTGAGGAGGTGGGCTATGAGCGCCGCAACAGAATTCGCGACGTTGATAAACAATCGAAAAAGAGGAAAAAGCGATCACAATAACACTGATATCAAGCCCGCATGCGGATTTTTGTTCCCATGGCTCATAGGCGCTTCTTGCCTCACGCTTATTCCCATGATAGCTTCTCTTTTTCTGAGCCTAGCAAATTACAACATGTTAAAGCCGCCTCGCTTCATGGGGCTGGCAAATTATCAGCGAATGCTGACCGACCAGCGTTTCCACCAAGCACTCAAGGTCACTTTTACATATGTTATAATTTCCGTCCCTCTCCAACTTGTTGCCGCTCTAGCCCTCGCAATTTTGCTAAACAAAGGTATGAGGGGACTCGCCTTTTACCGATCAGCCTTCTACATACCTTCTATGCTCGGAGGGTCTGTAGCAGTTGCGGTGCTGTGGAAAATTATCTTCGGAACAAATGGAATAATCAATCAGGCACTGCAGATGTTTGGTATAAACAGCACTCAATCGTGGGTTGCAAATCCATCTACAGCAAATTGGACGTTGATCGCATTACACGTGTGGCAATTCGGATCAGCAATGGTAATTTTCCTAGCTGGTCTTCGCCAGATACCTAAAGAACTATATGAAGCAGCTAGCGTGGATGGAGCTGGCAAATGGCGACAGTTTCAATCTATTACTATACCAATGCTCTCTCCAATAATTTTTTTCAATCTGGTCATGAGTATTATCAATAGCTTCCAGAACTTCACGCCAGCTTTTGTGGTATCTGGAGGTACTGGGGGACCGGCAGATTCCACACTTTTCTATACCTTATATTTGTATCAGCAAGGGTTTGGATCTATGCGCATGGGTTACGCATCAGCAATGGCATGGGTGCTAGTAATAATCGTTGCCATCTTTACAATCATTAACTTCGCCTTGTCGAAGTTTTGGGTTCATTACAGCGACTGATAGTCAAGAGAGAGCCATGACATCTATAAATTCTTCATCCAAGGCTATACAGAAAACAGGCCTACCGAGAGAACACGCACGATCAAAGAATACAAAAACATGGGTTGGAATAGTGAAGCAGCTCGTTGTCCTCGCTTTGGCCATACTCATGCTTTATCCGATACTATGGATGGTTGCTAGTTCGCTCAGAGCTCCATCAGAGATCTTCGCAAATTCCGGACTGGTTGTACGTAAGCCTATATGGAGTAATTACAGTGAAGGGTGGAACGCCTTAACTTACCCCTTCAGCCGTTATTTTATGAATTCACTCTTAATTGTTGTTTGCGCCATACTAGGCAATATTTTTACTTGCTCCATGGCAGCATACGCTTTTGCGAGGTTGAAATTCCGCTTCCGAGGTCTTCTCTTTGGCTTTATGCTGCTCATGCTGATGGTCCCTGTACATGTGATAATAATTCCACAATATATACTTTGGAATAGTCTGCATTTGGTCAATACTTTTGTTCCTTTAATTCTTCCAAAATTCCTTGCTACAGATGGTTTCTTCACATTTCTTATGTATCAGTTCATACGTGGATTACCCCGCGATTTGGATGAGGCTGCGAAAATCGATGGAGCAGGGCATATACGTATTTTCTTTCAAGTATTGCTGCCTTTGATGAAACCGGCTATTGGGACGACAGCTGTATTCACCTTCATCTGGACTTGGAACGATTTCTTTAGCCAGCTGATATACCTAACCAAACCAGAAATGTACACTGTTCCCATCGCACTGCGTACTTTCATAGATGCGCAATCTCAATCCTCATTCGGGCCTATGTTCGCAATGAGCGTGGCTTCAATCATACCTCTGTTGATTGTTTTCACACTAGGTCAACGTTACTTAGTAGAAGGCATAGCCACGACTGGCGGTAAATGACACGCAATTAGAGTCAAATACAACATTTTCCTATAAGAAGTTAATTCTAGTCAAAACAGCAAAGGAGCAATTATGTGGAAAACCGGCAGATGGCATCGTATTTTACCCATTGCTTACCTGGCAGTGGCTATGTGCCTTACAGGATGCGGATCGAGCGTATCCGATTCTACAGCTGGGAAAACAGCTGCCGTCACTCCAGCGAAAGGAAAGGTCTCTCTCACCATTGATTGGTGGGGAGCCGACAGTCGGGTAAAGGTAACAGAGCAAGCAATTCAGGCATTTGAAAGCAAACATCCGAATATTACAGTTGAAACACAATACTCTGATTGGTCTGGCTACTGGGATAAACTTGCAACTAACTCCGCTGGTGGGAATGCGCCGGATGTAATGCAAATGGATGAGCTCTATCTTGCATCGTATGCTTCCCAAGGCTCGCTATTTGATATGGATCATGTCTCGAATTATCTGAATCTCAATCACATGGATTCTTCCTTAAGAGGCATGGGCAAGGTAAATGGAAAGCAATATGCCGCTCCAATCTCATCCACGCCGCTTGGCATAGTCGTCAATATGGATGTCCTAAGTAAGCTTGGGTTAAATCTGCCTGATACCAAGCAGTGGACCTGGGATGACCTAATCAGTTTCGCAAAAGAAGTAACGACTAAATCTAATGGACAAATCACAGGAATAGCTCCACTAAATAACGGCATGGGATTACAGACTTGGACAAGACAAAACAATGAACAACTCTTCAATAAAAATAAGGTATCTATCTCAGAAAAGACACTATCTTCATTCCTAAAAATGCACTATGACTGGACACATGGTAAAAATCCAATATCCGGGACGGCAGATCATCTTTCGGAGCAGGCTTCCGGGACAACAGACCAATCTGATCTTGCGACCAACAAAGCCGCAATGGGATTTACCCAGGCAACACAAATCACTGTCTATTCAAAAGCGGCTGGAACCGATAACATGAAGCTCGTTCCTATACCTCAAATGAAGGCAAACGATAAGGCTTCGTATCTTAAACCGGGAATGTACTGGACTATTTCGTCCAAATCAAAACATCCTGCTGAGGCGGCGATGTTGGTTGATTTCCTTATCAATAACAAAACTGCTGGTAAGGTACTTGGTACAGAAAGGGGAATTCCAAGTAACAACGATATTCGTAAAGAACTCGCCAGAACTTCAACTGGTGTTCAAAAACAAACACTTGATTTCCCCACACTAATAGCAAAGACCATCGGCAAATCTCCGGCAGTTACTCCTAATGGAGCATCTGACCTCGATAAAATAATTGCTCGTTATGCACAAGATGTCGCTTTCGGCAAAAGAAGTGCTGATGATGCTGCAAAATCTATGAAAAAAGAGATACAGGATAACATAAACTCGGCTCAATAGATTATTCTCAGCAGGGTATGGCTGGTCCGGTATTCTCAAGAAAATGCTGAACTAGCCATACCCGGGTATCAACGTAGAACTCATGATATAAGTGAAATACAATGAAGCTTTTCGATTCAATTTATAATCCACCTGAACGCAAGCCCGATAAAGACGAAGCCTGTGATATTAGCAGTCAATCAGCACCAAGAAAGATTAAAGATGTTGTAATACATCACACCTCACAACTTATTGAACTTAATATCCTCCTGGTCGTGGCTTCTCTGCCAATCCTGACTTTGCCTATTGCGTGGTTTGCAGCCACCAACATTTGCCTCTCATTATTAGAGGGCAAAATAGTTTATGTCTGGCATGACTTCTGGCATTGTGTTCAAAATATCTGGAAACCGGCCTTACAAATGGGAATCGCAAACATCTTCATGTTTGTACTCTCTGGGATTGGCATAGCCTTTTATAACAAAGGTGGAGACATGCTAGGTAAATCTCTTTCTTGCGTGTGTATGATCATTTGCATTGCATTACTGTTGCAATCAATTTACTTACCGACCATGAATAACTTAACTGGGCTAACAATGAAACAGAAGTGGGTTAATGCAGCGCTCCTTATCCCAGTTCAACTCAAATGGACACTAGCGACCGCAGCATTCGACATGTGCATCGTTTTCATTGGCGTGGGCTTACTTCCATATAGCTTCTTCATTATTCCGCTGATTGGAGTTTCTTTACTGGTATTAGTCAATACAGAATGTGCCCTTCATGGATTGACCACTTATATTGTTAAGCAAAGAGGAAGATAAGGAAACTGAATGGTACTCTTACATTCAAACGTACAAATTCAAGGTCGAGTGACCAGCAAGGCTGTACAGTTAGCAATAAATGATCTACAAAGGGACCTGAAAAAGGTTATCTCTGATTCAGATGTGTCCGACTTTTCACTAAAGCTTGAGAAAGACTCGAATCTGCCTAGACAGACTTTCTCTATAAAAGTGGAAAGAAACGGATTGAGTATATATGCCTCGGATGAATTAGGCTTCGTATATGGAATTTATCATATAAGCCGCGAAATACTTGGTATACCGGATTTCTGGTTTTGGCTGGATTGGAAAGCAAAGCAACATAACTATATTGAATTACCAGATAATTATCAATATACTTCCGACCCTTTCCTGGTGCAAAATCGCGGTTGGTTTATTAATGATGAAGTTTTGCTGATGGAATGGAGCATCGAAAACGATAGCTTGCAGCCATGGCGTATGGTATTTGAAACCTTACTTCGATGCAACGGCAATATGGTAATACCGGGTACAGGTTCAGATGTCACCAAGCATATACCACTGGCAAGGGAACGTGGACTTGTAATCGCTCAGCACCACAGTGAACCTCTGGGTGCTCCAATGTTCTCAAGCGTATACCCACACGAAGCTCCATCATGGTCAATCAGCAAAGATAAATTTATTTCACTATGGAAGGCTAGTGTTGCTTCTAACAAGAACAGCAATACCATTTGGAATCTTGGATTCAGAGGGCAAGGCGACAGACCATTCTGGCTGGACGATCCAGCTTTTTCAACCGATCAAGCCAGAGGGAAACTGATAAGTGAAATTATCAAGATACAACGCGAAATCGTTATCCAAGCGAATCCACATGCAACAATGTGCACTTATCTGTACGGAGAGATCATCGATTTGTATACAAAAGGACTAATCAGCATACCAAGAGATGTAATAAAAGTCTGGTCGGATAATGGCTATGGGCGAATGGTTGCTCGCCGCCAGAACAATACAGATACACGCATAGATTCAATGCCACGATCTGATGAGACCGGTAAGCAAGGAATTTATTACCATGTTTCATTCTTTGATCTTCAAGCGGCAAACCATATTACCACTTTGCCCAACAATCCTTGTGACGTGGTCAAAGAATTAACCCATGTCCTTGGCCACAAGGCCACAGATTATTGGATCATTAACGCTTCAAACATTAAACCACATACCTATTACCTCGATTTGATTGCAGATCTTTGGAGAAAAGGAACTTCGGAAAAACCTGACGCATTTGTTAAACATCATGATGAGCGATATTCCTCTACATACTACGGAAAGGACAACAGGCAAGCGGTAGAAGAATCAATCCAAGCCTATTTCCATTATGCTGTCTCTTTCGGACCGCATTGGGATAATCACGCAGGTGAACAATTCTGGAACTATATTCCTCGGGTGCTCATCAGCCAATTCATGCATGACTCAAACTGTAGATCAACTGAATTAGATTGGATGTGGAAATCCGCCTCCTTGAAAGAACAGGTGACATCATATAAAGACCTATGTAAAAAAGGGGCGGCTCAGTATGAAACCCTAGTCACATTCCAGAACAAAAGGGCCTTGAAAATGGATAAAACCGCCCGCAGATTGTTCGAAGATACCTTATTGCTTCAGTCACAGGTATACGCCCACTGCTCACGTGGCGCTCTTCTCACATGTAATTCACTGGCACAAGGATTTAAAGGCATGTGGCAAAAAGCCTTCTATAGTGCCGGTTTAGCTCGTCGCGAGTATATAAGAGCGAGAGGAGTCTTGAATAAAAGCGAACATGGTGTTTGGACGAACTATTTTAAAAATGAATGTCTAACTGATATAGCACAAACTGCCAATGTACTGAGTGGCTTTATGTCCTATGTGCGGAATGAAGGCGAGGGGCCATATTTCTATCAATGGCAACGAGATTTTACCTATTCAAAAAACGAGCAAAAGGTGTTGGTGTTACTAATTAATCATAATCATCTCACCGACGACCAATTATTTAGAGCAATGCTAACTCGCTGGGAGGAATGAAGCGACTTTTTCCTTTTTCTTTAAAAATGCGCTAAAGTACAACGACTATTCAGCCCAAGGGGTTTAACCGCCTCAATGATTTGATTGTCTACAGAACCCTCTATACGGTTTATAAGTGTATCTACGACTCGGCGAGAAACAAATTCAGGCCTCGGTGATACATTTGCAACCGGAAATTGGAATGATTTTGCAACTGGATCATCAAAAACACCTATAAGAGAGACATCTACTCCTATTCGAAGATGCTCTTGCTCAAGAATCCTGTGTAAGGGTTCGAAATCTTGCGGAGATCTTGAAACTACCGCCAACCGATCTCTGCAGTTCATTAGGATTTCTTTTTTAGAAGCCGAAATGCCTCTCCATCCTGATGACCCTATTCGTATAATGACAACATCTATACCAAGCTGACGTGCTCTCATTACCCCACATCGATAGAAAAGAACAAAAGACTTAAATTTATCTTCCTGCCCTTCCGAATCAGGTTTAATAAAAACTATATGTTTATGCCCTGAAGATGCAAGCGTATCGACGATAAGTTTTGCTGCAGCCTCATAATCAAAATAGATTGTATCCAGCCCAAAACTACTATTAGGATGTCCAAAAATAACAGAAGGAATCTCTAATTTTGAAGCCACCTCAATACGTGGATCATTCTTCTCCACATCCATGATGATGAAACCATCGCATGAAGAACGCCCTGACAACCTCGTTAAGGCTGCCGGTCCTTCTGACGTTGCAGATAGAATGATATCAAAGTTGCGCTTACGCGATTCCTCAGCAATAGTCGCGAGATAGGGCGGAATAATGGTTCCATCTGAATCCGCTGTTATAGTTTCTAGCACGGCTATGAGTTGTGTTTTAGACGTCCGAAGTACTCTTGCTGCTGTATTAGGCTGGTAATTCAGCTCTTTCATTGCTGCCATTATTTTGTCTTTTGTAGCTTTAGAAACTGGACGTGACCCATTCATAACATAGGAGACCGTACTTTGAGCAACACCTGCCAAAGCTGCAACATCTTTACTGGTCGGGTGTTTGCGATGCGACGTAAGCGAATTAGCCGATTCCAATTCTCCCAATGTCAAGTAATCCTCCAAGAAGACACCCTCACCAATAATCAATATCTTTACAACTCTATCCACTCGCATAGACTGTGACGAGCCTAGAAATCCCGATTAGATTTCACCAAATTCTAAAACTAAATCTCTATTTATGGAGCTGATCACAGTATCCAGTCTTTTCACATCATCTATTCTAATTAACGTGAATAAAAAATGGTAGTCGGAATATCTTCATTATAAAAAATCAGGTATGGATTGACAGCAATCGGTAGTTACATAAGATCATGTTTACTTCTAACAACTTTGTAATTATCTCAACTATATCGAAACTAGTAGTCCAAGAAACCAATAAAACATGGTAGCTTGATTGACTCAGCTGTTACAGGAATTGTGGCCCATTAACCGAGAGAAAGTTCGCATTCTAATGGCGATCACAGATCATTTGCAAAGCTGTTTGACAACACTATTCAAAGACCTACGTTTGGCAACTCTTAACATGCTGTTAATTGTGCCTCCAAACGTCCTAGGGCAGAGAAGAAAAAATGAAAACTCATTTCCAGTGTTGAAACAATTGCATATTGTCAAATACACTTGACGTAAAGTTTGCCTCACATTTTAGTAATGTTCACCCAAGTCGAATGGTCCTAATTTGAGTTCAACAAAGGAGAACCCCATGAAGGACGAAAAGAGCGGTAAAGCAACTGTCAATGTGCGACCCAGATCGTTTGGCACTGTTCGTTTCGGCTCCCGTTCGATGCCAGCGCTCACAACCGCTTTGATTCCAGGCCTGGCAAGCAGTATAGTTCTGGGAATCCTTCTGGCTGGCTTCATGCCACAGCCCGTGCCATGGATGTTCAAGGCTTTAATAGTCGCCGTAGTACTTTGTCCCATATCCGTGAGCCTTTGGTGGGTGATTTTGGTGGATCCCAATACCTTGCCTGGAGCCAATCCGCATGCAGAAGAAAACATAGAGAGCCACTGGTACGGAAGGGCCGAACAACTTTCATACCGTATTTTCATCGGGTTGGTTTCTGTCGATTGCCTGCTGGCCAGTTTGATGGGAGCCGATCAATGGGCTCTTATGCTGGTGTGCGTTCTGATAGCGATGCTCTTGATCCTTGCACTGTCGTATGCATTTGTGAGGTTCGCCCATCATGAATAACTGCCTGGCAAAAATGCGAAAGGAGCGTGGCTGGTCTCAGGAGCAGCTATCAAAAAAGCTGGGAGTGAGTCGCCAAACGGTAATTTCGATCGAAAAAGGCCATTTCGATCCTTCACTTCCACTAGCATTCCGTATGGCCGAAGTATTCGATTCAACCATCGAGCACATATTTCAACCCTGAACTCGCTCCATTTCTTAAGCCGTGGCAGTCATGAATATTGAAAAATTGTATGTCGATAAAATTGGTAAGGACTATCCCATTATTATGCTTCATGGGTTTCCTTTAGACCACAACTCCTTAATGCCATTCGAATCATATTTTGATGAAGACAGTAAATGGCAGAGGTAGTATAGATTTGCCAGGCATGGGACAGAGCCGGGGTGCTGGAGCAATAAAATCCGCGTCGGATGTTCTTCAACTTTTAATTCAGTATATTGAAGAAGAATTCAGTAATCGTAAATTTGCTATTGTTGGCTATTCATTTGGTGCTTTATTGACTACTGCATTGGCTGAACAATTTTCTGATCAAATAGAATCACTCTTTTTACTTGCACCGGGAATTGAGGCAGAAACAACTAAACGAACCTTGCCTAAGAGAACCATTTATCATATCTCCAATTTGGGTCCGAAGATTGATCAGGATGAATTCTCAGCATACAGAGCCACCGCAGTATTGGAGAGTCAGGATAACTTCAACCTATTTAAAAAGTATATACTTTCCGGGTTAAACTCTAACGAAGACAATGAAATCGTCCGATATCTGTCTGAAAATCCTAAATTGGCAAAAGAGCCCTCCGAATATTTAAAATCATATAAGGGTTCAGTAACAATCGTTACAGGTCAAAATGACAATATGGTTGGATTTCAGGATGCTTTCTCTCTTTATTGCACTTTGCAGGAAGCAGAGTTTGTGTGTGTATCAAAAGCGGGACATACTCTCCACCTTGATAGGCCAGCAATAATAAAGGAGATTTTTACCGATTGGCTCCGTAATTTGAACGCACGGGTTACACCTTGAAAGGAAAGATATTGTGCATGCTAAATATTGTTGTCTTTTGATTTGCCGTCGTCAAGCATGAAATGAAATTCTTCAAATCTTTTATTACAACCTGCAGGAAGTCACAGAAGCAAATTCTTACGTAATCAATTTAATCAATGACCAATCAACTTTTTGTTTAACGCCAAAAATCCCGTGCAAAAATAGCTTTAATACAGAAAATGCCAATCAGCTTGGCCACACGGATGCTCCTATGGGCTAATTGGGAGTTTTTATAAACAGAATCCAAGAATACACTGACGGGCCGGAATAGGAAAACTCGAGACTTAGCGTATTTTAGTTCTATAAGCCTGCATGATTTAATTCAACACTTCTCACGAATAACAATGAGTATTAACAGTGAATCATTGAAGCAAAATGAAAACACGCATGCATATATCTCGAAAGGAAAGGAAGCGGCGCAAGGGTTCTATAAAATGCAGCTAACGGTGACATTAACAAAGGTGATTCGCAGATTGAAGACTGCCACTTTTTATGTCATAACTTTTCGATCCCAGGCGAGATTACTCAGATAGATATGCGTGCTCTGCCCGGTACAGGAGCAATCATGAACAGTTCTCCATAGGAGAGTCGCGACTTCAGCCCTTACCATCTATCAGTCCGATCAGCTTTCAGATCCGCAAGGGCCTAA